>CABHOW010000072.1 GCA_902168225.1 uncultured Flavihumibacter sp.
GTTATGATGGAAAGACCTTTACGGCAGGGATTATGCTTACATTGCTAGCGAATGGGCCGGAGAAATCGAATAACCAATTATTTTACTCGAAAAAGTTCATTAATCGGCGGACACGTAACAAGACGTGTCCTGTGTGCGCCTTTGCTTCTGCTAACAGCGGTTTTTCGACCATTTTTTGCGTGTTAACGCTCAAATGCATAACTTGGACTTAGCAAAAAACGGCGCAAGGCCGCCAAACGTTAGTGGTAATAAACCCCATTTAATGATAAGAAAAATATTAGGTATAGCAACATTTCTGAGCTTTTGCTTTCTTTTTTCAACAGCTCAGAAACGAGCACAAAAAGGTTTTATTATTAATGGTCATATTGATGGAATAGAAAAGGAAACAAAAGTCTACTTAATTGATATTGACGCACAAGCTTTTATGGATTCCGCCATTACGAACAAGGGAAACTTTACATTGAAAGGACATGTTGAAAATCCTACGGTCTGTTGGATTCGATGTCAAAGCCAGGATGCAATTGTCATGGCGGAAAACACAAACATGAAATTTGAAGCATCATTAAAGAACATGAGTTTGTTCAGTGAAACAAAAGGAGGAAAGGAACAGGATTTACAAAATGAATTACAGGTACTGCAACGGCCTTATGAAATAGTTTGTAGCGCTGCTTTTGATAGTATCATGAATAATCATTTTACAGATCAGGAGCATAAAAAAAGAATGATTAAACACTACGACCATAATCAGTCTATTTCTCAAGGCATATACGTAGAATTTGGAAAACGTCATCCTAATTCATTTCTGGGACTGGACATTCTTTACAGAAACCGGCAGACTATCGGGAAAGACTCAATCAAACATTTGCTAACTCTAATGTCTGATCCGATAAAAGCAAGTGGTAAAGCACAGGCATTAGAAATTTTCGTTCACAGTGAGCTCGCACAAAAAGGCAAGCCTTTTATTGACTTTGAGGCACAATCGATAAATGGAGCTTCTTTTAAGCTTTCATCCCTAAAAGGAAATTATATTTTACTTAGCTTCTGGAATGCGGGGTGCACTCCTTGTCGGTATGAAAACAGAGCGTTAAGCAAGGAATATGATCGACTTAAAGAAAGACTTGCTATCGTCAGCTTCTCTACCAGTAAAAATAAAACTGCTTGGTTAAAAGCAACTAAAGACGATTATATCCAATGGTCAAACGTTTCCGATTTAGCAGGAGAAAATAGTAAGATAAAAGTACAGTATGATGTGCAGGCAGAACCGACCTCCTATTTAATAAACAAAGATGGAATAATAGTTGAGAAATTCATTGGCTTTGATTCTGACTTCTTAGATAAGCTAGAAAGGTTGATTGCCCAAAAATAAACTACCGCTAACAACTAAGCTTCGTCGGGTGCTAAAGCGCCAACGATGAAGCTTAATTTTGCAAGGAACCTTCGGTTGCCGGATAAATAATTATGGCGATTGCATTGGAGGTAAAAATGCCCTTAGAAGATGTCGGGAGTATAATAGGGTTGCCGGATAAACAGGTAATTTTCTAAAAAAGCGTTCAGTTACTATTATTTTACATTAACCATTCCTGGTATTTAGTATTTATAAGTCATTTGGCGGCCAGTTTCCTCGATTTCATACAACGCAATCCCAGGCCGCATATTCCACTGTCGCAAACAAGGCGTTTTCGTAATAAAATGAAAGGTTGCTCTACCAAACATTTGCCTCTTAAGCATTTTTAGTTTGTTCACTTGTCCTTCCACCTGACAATTGCTCCATGGAAGAGTTGGCACTAACATTCATCGGTTTAGCTATAGCAACCAGTACGCCGGCGGTATAAAGTAAATTAGTGCCGTCAATATTTGAACCAGTAATTATGATGGTCAAAAAAATACTATGCTTTTTTTACAAACTCCGATTTAAGGGCCATTGCTCCAAAACCATCAATCTTACAATCAATGTTATGATCGCTGTCAACCAATCGTATATTTTTCACTTTGGTACCTGCTTTTATACTCTGTGATGCTCCTCTTACTGGTAAATTTTTTATTGTAACTACTGTATCTCCATTTTGCAAAATATTCCCATTACAATCTTTCACGATAAAAGAGTTATCACTTGATGTAATTTCCGCAGGGTTCCATTCGTGGCCACATTCAGGACATGCAAGCAAACCTTCGAGTTCATAAGTATAGGTAGATTTGCATTGTGGGCAGGGTGCGATTTGGTGCATGATATTCAGTCTATTTTATAGAGTTGTAAAGATAAAAAAATATTCAGGTAATCATCTTAAGTGATCTTCACCTTATTATAATAAACTTATCCATTTGTTTTTTTGAAAACACTCTTTGGTCATCCAAATAAAATTTATATTACTATCTCATTAAAAAGTTATTCAAAATGAGTAACAATATTAATTATGGAATGAGACTGATTCGTAATTTTCAATAGGTGGACAGGAACAAACCAGATTTCTGTCTCCAAACGCGTTGTCTATCTTACCAACACTTGGCCAAAATTTTGCATTCTCCAGCCACTTAAGTGGAAAAGCCGCCTTAGTTCTGCTATATGATTTGGTCCATGAATCACTCAAAAGTACTTTGGAAGTGTGCGGGGCATTTTTTAGCACATTGTCGGCTTGATCATACTTTCCATCCGCAATTTCGTCAATCTCCTTTTTGATAGCAATCATAGCCTCGCAGAAACGATCCAATTCAGTTTTGCTTTCGCTCTCAGTTGGTTCAACCATAAGCGTGTCATGTACAGGGAAGGAAACCGTTGGAGCGTGAAATCCATAATCCATTAACCGTTTAGCTATGTCCCCATTGTAGTATCCTAAGCCGATGTATGTGCGAAACATTTTATTTTTAGCTGCAATATTTCTCAAGTATTGCAGATATTGATATTCAGAAATTCCTGGCTCAATATTCAATGGTTGTGAGAGGCGAATATCCGTGGGAACGGTTTTGTCAATCAACTCATCCAGGGATGAAACGCCAATAATTTCTAACATTTCTTCTACTGCCACTGAATTGGGACCATTATGTCGCTTTGTAAATTGATTTTGTTGCATTCGTTATTCGTTTAGCATTTGCAGGCGATCATCCACGTAAGTATTA
>CABHOW010000073.1 GCA_902168225.1 uncultured Flavihumibacter sp.
GTGGCGATGGCTGGCAATGGGCTGGGAAGATAATTTACTGCAACGCCGTTTGCTAAAAAAAGCAATGCTCATTTTATGTATTGTGATTTTGCCAGTAGCAATATCTGTACATACCATCAGCGCATGGTTAATAGCATTCACATTAAGACCGGGCTGGAACTCTACCATAATGGGACCATATTTTGTATTTGGAGCTTTGATGGCTGGTACTGCTATTATGATTCTAATTATTGCCAAGCTCCGTCATGGGTACAGGCTTGAGCATTATCTCACACCTAAGCATTTCAATAACCTGGCTAAAATACTACTGGCGTTAACAGTCTTTTATCTCTACCTCAATATTAATAAATATGGTGTGCCTGCTTTTAAAATGGCAAAGGAAGAAAAAGCGGTGCTGGAAGATTTGTTTTATGGCAAAAATGCTTTCCTGTTTTGGTTTACACAAATTGTTGGCCTGGTCATTCCAATCATCATTTTGTCATTCAAAAAAATCAGGCAATCTATTAAATGGGTTGTGGCAGCATCAGTAATGGTATTACTCGGGGCTCTAATCAACCGTTATCTCATTGTTGTTCCCAATATGCTGCATCCCTTTGTGCCTATTCAGCATGCACAACACGGTTATACAACTTACAATCCTACTTTAATTGAGTGGACAATTACTGCTTCCTCATTGGCAGGTTTTGTATTACTAATTATACTTCTTTTCAAACCATTTCCTGTAATCACTATGTGGGAAGTAATTGAAGAAGTGGAGAAACGTGGCGAAAAAGAAATTGGAGTGGAAAATATTGTAAACTTTCAAAACATTCCCGGCCATGCAAGTTAATAAACAATATATCATCATTTTATTGTCATTCCTGCTGACAATGACCGTAGCTGCGCAGGATGAAAAAATAAAAGGAAACATAGCGCTGCAGATGGGCTCCAACGACAGCATGCATGTTGTAACGGCTACGGTTACCAATATTAAAACACAGTTACCAGTAAAGAATGTGGAAGTGATTTTTTATGTTCAGCGAACTTTTGGATTGATGAAAGTTGCAGAAGGAACTACTGATACTACCGGTATTATTTCTGCCGAGTTTCCGCTGGATATTCAGGGCAGTGATTCAACACGGAAAATAACACTCATTGCAAAAGTGGAAGATAATGATGTGATGAATGACACTGCCTTTCAGGTTGTCATTAATTCTAAACTTGTTTTCCCGGTAGACAAACCTGTACCACGTTCCATTGCCGGGGCTCATGCGCCCTGGTGGCTTGTAATCACATTTATAGTTGCAGTTGGAGCAGTATGGTTACTCTTTGTATATGTATTGTATTTGGTTTACCGAATCAGGAAAGCTTCACTGATCAAAGTCATTTCTAAACAATAAAAATAAAAATCATGGAAACAGTAATTAAACCCATTTTCAGAAAAAAACTCTTCACAATTTCTTTATTGTTGACAGCAGCAATGGGAAGTGCGTTTATTTATCAGCAAAAAGAATGGAAAGCCCCTGCCTCCGCTGATTCAAAAAAGAACCCTCTCACTTCAGATGCAGGCACTCTTACGGCAGGTAAAGAGGTGTATGTAAAAGAATGTCAATCCTGTCATGGAAAAAAAGGCAAAGGTGACGGTCCTTCTGCAAAAGACCTGGATATACCTGCTGGAGATTTTACAAAGGCAATTACTCAGAGCCAAAGTGATGGAGCACTTTACTGGAAAGTATCAGAAGGAAGAAAACCGATGCCATCATTTAAAAAGAAACTAAATGAAACACAGATATGGCAATCTGTAGTTTATATGAGAACATTAAAACAATAATATATGAAAAAGAAAATTTTAATACAGTTTGCCGGTCTGCTGCTATTTTCAGCAACAGCATTTAGCCAGCAGTTCAACCAGGAGTACATTGACAGTCTTATCAAATCATCAGCACAAGCACAGGTGGCACGCACAAGTAAGTTTGCAATAGTAGGCTACACATCAGTCTTTGCTAAATTTAATAAGGAAGACGGCGCAGCTTTCAACAATCTTGTTTTTAATCCCATTCTTCTTTGGCAGCCCCATAAAAATATTGTGATTGAGGCTGAAATGGAGACAGAAATAGAAGGCTCAGAAACTAAAATTGATATGGGCTACGCCAATGCATCGTTTTTTTTGAATAAGTATCTTACTGTACGCACCGGTAAGTTTATTTCTCCCTTTGGCATTTTCCAAGACAGGCTCCATCCATCATGGATAAATAAACTGCCAACCGTGCCAGTGGGTACTGGTGAGGATAAACTGGGTGTAGGCCCAACTTCTGAAATAGGTATTGATTTTCGGGGTGGGATACCTCTTGGCTCTGCAAAAATGAACTATAGTATATTTTTTGCAAACGGGGCCCAATTGATTACAGACCCGACAGACCCTGGAAAACAGGGAACGCTTACTTATGGCAATGCAGAAACTATCAATAAAAAACTCACTGGCGGCGGCAGGGTTGGTTTTTTACCGCTATCCAATTCATCACTGGAAGTTGGCTTTTCGTATAGAAATGGAAATGTCGGCGACAAGAATTCGGCGTATAAATTCATAGGGACTCAAATGTATGCACTGGACCTTACTTATGTAAAGCAACTTGACTTTATCAAAGGAATGTTTGATGTAAAAGCTCAATGGAATAAAGTAAATGTAGATAAGGCTGAATACATTGACCCCGGTGACCCAACAGGCAATACGCTTTATACATTCGAAAATAAAAGAAGTTCATTCTTTACACAGGCGGCCTACAGACCGAGTATGTCGCAAAGCAAATTCCTGAAAAAAACAGAATTAGTCTTCCGGTATGCCGGCTTTAATCCTCCCACTGGTGCCAAAGGTCTTGAAGAGATAAAACAGTACACCTACGGTATCAATTATTGGTTTACCTGGCGAACTGCATTCAAAGCAGCATACCAATCACAAAAAGATAGTAACGCATTTTTCCTGCAGGTTGCAGTTGGTTTTTAATAACTCTAAAATTATTTTTTATGAAACGTAATACAATAATCATAACAGTTGCAATGATACTTACTACAACATTAATAATTACCAGTTGTGTATCAACTAAAGTAACCGATAAAAGCGGTAGCCAGTTGTGGAGCGAAAACTGCCAGCGTTGCCATAATACACCACCCAGTTCTGCATTTACCAATACCCAATGGGAAGTGATTAATACACACATGCGCCAACGGGCAATGCTGACTGAAGATGAAATTAAAAAAATAACTGAGTTTATGCAGGCAGGCGAATAAAGCATAATAAGAAAAAAGAATAAAAGCAGAATTGATAAATAGGGTAAAAAAAGGATGTAACGGTAAAACAAAAATTATGAAAAAAATACTTTTAGTATCATTTATCCTGGCAACGCTAACGAATATCGTTTTTGCGCAGGCGCCCCACCAGCACAATGAGCAGACATTACAAGAGAATACTACTGTAGAAACCGGGTATTTCTTTATGGAAAATGGTAAGGTTCTATATGTTGAAAGTGCAACTGGTATGGGGAACAGGATTCAAAATGATATGGTTTTGAAAAATGGAACGGTTATTAAATCAGATGGTTTATACCAATTGCAAGATGGCACACAGTTACGATTGCGAAATGGTCAAATTATGGATGTAAATGGATTAAAGTATAAGTCTGAGCGTCAGTTTCTTAAAAAAAACCACATGAAAAAAAATAAACCTCCAAAAATGCATTCAGACAGTCATCAGGGTATGAATATGAACGGGCATCATTAATGATTTTAAGACGGTATTTTTTATGTATTAAAGAAGTTATCTGAAATGACCTGTTATCAAATAAAAAAACATTTTCGATGCGCTTAGGTTTAATGGCAATATGGGTTATATGGCTTCTGGTTATGGGAACAACTTCAGCCGCACAAGTGTACCAAACACAAGCCGGTACCATACTGGCAAGTGGAAAGTACAAGGGTGCAGGCGTAACAGCAGTGAGCAATCATTTATTCATGCATTTGAATTATGATAAAGCAGAAATACACCTGCGGCTGATTATTCCTACCCTCACTACAAAGAATGATTCTTTGAATGAATTGCTTTATAGACTCTCAGGACAGGAATTAATTTTTTCTGGCAAAATGAATATTGCTTTTGTTCAAACCAAAAGCCATCCCAAGCAAAAGTTTGCAACACAGGGTATGTTGTTTTTAAACGGTATTAGCAGAGCATTTAGCTTCAACTCTGTATTGGAACATTTTCCGAGGGGGAATGCAAGCTGCATTTTATCAGGTGAATTTGTTATTGACTTGAAACAGTTTAACATCGAAAATATTCTTCCGGGAGAAGAAAAGGTAGCTGTAAAGTTTAACCAGCTTGTTTTAAAGATATAATTTATGAAAAAGAATAAATGGATAACAGCAAGCATTCTCATTTTAATTGTGATGCTGGTTGGTTGCAGTACCACCTATAATGCTGTATCATCAGATTACGACAGGTCTGTTGATTTTACCAAATACAAAACATTTGCATGGTTGCCGGATAAGTCAGATACAAACAATACACGGTATAATAATGAAATTATCCGCAATAATATCCGTAATTACTTTGGGCAGTGCATAAGTGACAGAGGGTACACATTTGATGCCGAAAGCCCCGACCTCTTATTGCAGTTGGTAATAACCAATGCAAAAAAAGAAAGGGTGGTAACTTCTTATCCATCCTCTTACTATTATAGCCCTTATTATTACGGTAGCCATTACTATTCACCCTATCGTTTCGGCTATTATTATAATTATTATCCTTCGTATGGGTATGGATATTCCCGTTTTTCCGGCAACTCAACTACTCAAAAACAGGAATATGTAAATGGCGCTATTACGCTGAATCTCATTGACCGTAAAGAAAACAAGTTGGTTTGGAGTGGCACAGCCGAAGGTGATATTTATGACCCTTCGCATATAAGCAGCGACTTGCATCCGGCAGTACACAGCATATTAGATGAATATCCTGTAAAACCTTTAGTAAAACGAAGTCATAAAATCAGGTAATTATAAATGTAATCAGAAAAAGGAATCGGGTAATTATAAAAAATATTAAATGAAAAACCAGAGAAAGAGCCTGTATAAAAGCAGGTAAGTAAACAGAGTTTAGATGATAAAATTGTACAGACCTTTCTCCTTTATGTACATGAATTATTTTAAAAATGAAAGTTATTAATCAACATACAAAACATTCACTTCGTTTCAGGAACCTGGGTATTGATGCCAACCAGGAACTGGTAGTATTTATGCCGGCCAGTTGTCATGTTTGCAAGTCAGAAGGTTTCCAGGCGCTGACAAGACTTTCTATTTCATTTAATGGTTTCAGCATAATTGCTGGCTTAAATATTACAAGTGATGGGTTGCTAAAAGAAGGTGAAATAAGTTTATCAAAAAGTGCCATTGAAAAACTGAATGTACAGGATAATGATTTGCTGGAGGTGGCTCACATGGAACCATTGCAGTCTATGACAAATGTGAGGGCTAAGTTATATGGCAATACATTACACCAGCAGGAATATGATGCTATTATACAGGATATAGCTGATGAAAAGTATTCTAACATTTTCCTTTCATCGTTTGTAGCTGCTTGCTCAGGCTCCAATATGAAGCTTGAAGAAATCTGTTATCTCACAACGGCAATGATAAAAGCGGGGAATAAATTAGAATGGGGAAATGAAATCATTGCAGATAAACATTGTGTGGGTGGTTTGCCGGGCAACCGAACTACTATGATTGTTGTACCCATTATTGCATCTCTTGGCATAATGATTCCTAAAACATCATCAAGAGCCATCACATCTCCCGCAGGTACAGCCGATGCAATGGAAGTACTTACTAATGTAAACCTCACCCTTTCTCAAATGCGTAAAGTTGTAGAAAAAGAAAGCGGTTGTATTGTATGGGGAGGAGCCATGAAACTTAGTCCTGCTGATGACATTATCATTAAGGTGGAAAGGGCATTGGATATCGACAGTGAAGGCCAGATGATTGCATCTATATTATCCAAAAAAGCAGCAGCAGGAGCTACTGATTGTGTAATTGACATACCTGTCGGCACTACAGCAAAAGTAAGAACAGTTGAAAATGCTGTTTCCTTATCGCTTCGTTTAAAAGAAGTGGCAAAATATATAGGATTAAATATACAAACAGTTTGTTCTAATGGAGAGCAGCCGGTAGGTTATGGCATTGGCCCGTCATTAGAAGCAAGAGATGTGTTAGCCGTGTTACAGAATATTGCCGATGCCCCAAAAGATTTACGGCAACGAGCTGTTACCATTGCTACAGAAATTGTAAAATTAGTCTGGGACATGGAAGAACAAGTTGCAGAAGACTTAGTGATAAAGAAAATTGACAACGGAGAAGCATTTACAAAACTTATTAGTATTTGTGAAGCACAAGGCGGCTTTTATGAACCGATGCATGCTAAATATTCTAAAACAGTTGAATCAGCGACCGCAGGAATCATCAGCGAATTTGATAACCGAAAAATAGCAAGGGTAGCCAAATTAGCCGGGGCGCCGGAAGCTGCAGAGGCCGGGATTGACATTAAAGTCCTGCTCAATCAAAATATTATAATTGGTCAACCGCTGTTTACTATTTACGCTAATTCACCGGGTGAACTGGAATATGCTTATGAATATTACAAACACAATGAAAAGCAAATAATAAAACTTAGTTATGAATAACTGTGTGCTGTTTACGATACCCGGTAATGAAGTGTTGGCTCACTCTTTAATAAAACTGTTGCATACAGAGCCAGGGGAGGCAATCATCCGGCATTTTCCTGACGGAGAAACCTATGTAAAAGTAATTTCAAATGTGCTTGAGAAAGAAGCTATCATAGTTTGTTCACTTCATCAGCCTGATGATAAAATACTACCGCTTTATTTTTTGGCAAAAACCTTAAAAGAATTCGGCGCCTTTCCGGTTACACTTGTAGTTCCCTACTTAGCTTATATGAGGCAGGATAAAAGATTTACAGATGGTGAATGCATCAGTTCTGAATTGTTTGCCAAACTGCTTTCTTCATTTGTTGACAAACTCATCACCATTGACCCGCATTTACACCGCCGCATTTCACTGGATGAAATTTATCCTATTCATACTTCCGTATTACATGTATCCCATCTTGTTTCAAAATGGATTAATGAAAATATTCAGCAGCCGGTATTGATAGGCCCCGATAGTGAAAGTGAGCAATGGGTAAGCAAAGTGGCAGCTGATGCCAATGCCCCTTATATCATACTTAAAAAACTTCGCAAAGGTGACAGGAATGTAAAAGTATCTGTGCCACAGGTTGAAAAATACAAGGAGAGTACGCCTGTTCTTGTTGATGATATTATTTCTACCGGAAATACAATGATAGAAACCATTGGTCATTTAAAAAAAGCAGGGATGAAGCCCCCTGTTTGTATAGGAATTCATGCAGTATTTGCTGCAAGGGCTCATGATAAATTAATTAAGGCTGGTGCGGAAAAAGTAGTTACCTGTAATACAATTGCTCATCCTTCCAATGCAATTTTCATGGATGAGTTGCTGGCACAGGAAATTTGCAAAAACAGTTTTGTGATAGACTAAATTAAAGTGTTATGAAATCTATTGAAAGAATGGAAATATATGATGCAGCACCGGAAGATGTATTTATGTGTATTGATAATCTTGGTGTAACCGGTACACACATGACCCAATCCTCAGGGATGATGATGGGCAGTAAACTGAAATTGGACTATTTAACTGAACAGCATTACGGTTTGGGTACAAAATACAGATGGACCGGAAAAATGATGGGCATGACTATGGACTTTACGGTTGAAGTAACAAAATGGGTAGACGGCAAGGAGAAAACCTGGGAAACAGTTGGTGAAACAAGAATGATTATCTATTCCTGGTACCAGATGCATTTAACCACTACTCCCATGTATAACAAAGGCACAAAGGCCGAGCTTTCTATTACCTATAAAAAACCAAAAGGATTAGTTAATAATATTCTATGTTTTCTTTTAGCGGACTGGTATTGCAACTGGTGTTTAAAACAAATGCTGGGTGATGCAAAGAAGACCCTTAATTCCATGAAATCAAATTCTCAATTACTTAAATCAGATGAAAATGAAATCAATTAAAGATATAGACCTATCTCCCAAACCCGGCAAAGAATACTGGAAAAACTGCCACCGGGAATGGCGTGAGGAATTTATTTACTTTTTATTAGTTGACCGTTTTCACGACAGCAATAAAAGACATAATGCAGATTTTGATGTGAGACATTCGGGCTATGGTGATGATGCACAATTAGGCAAGCAATGCGGTGGCACTTTGAGGGGCATTATTAGTCATCTCACATACATAAAAAACCTGGGCTGTACTGCTATTTGGTTAAGCCCTGTATTTAAAAACAACCCCGAGTCTTATCATGGCTATGCCATTGAAAATTACCTGGAGATAGATGAACGATTTGGAACAAAAGATGAACTTGAGGAGCTGGTAGTCCAGGCCCATCAACATGATATGAGGGTGTTCCTTGATATTGTTTTGCATCATGCCGGTGATAACTGGAACTATCCTGGAGGTAAACCTTATTATTATCATGAAGGCACTGAATTTGATTTTGGTGAATGGCGATACCCGGACAGGCCCGTTCCTGTTGAATTAAGAAACCCTGCTTTGTACGGTCGCAAAGGGCAGATAAGAAATTTTGATGACTACCCCGAAACAAGGGACGGAGATTTTTTTAGTTTAAAGGCATTTAAAAATGACGAGTCAAGGGAGGCTATTCATGTTCAGAAAATATTAACGGCCATACACTGTTACTGGATTAAGGAATTGGATGTTGATGGTTTTCGGCTGGATGCTGTAAAACACATGGGGGCTTTGTCAATAAGCCGCTTTTGTTCTTATGTAAGAGAATATGCTTATTCACTTGGCAAGAAAAACTTCTTCTTATTTGGCGAAATAGTTGCAGCTGATGCAATGGCAAGTAACTATTTAGGGCCAAAAACATTGACTACTTATAATGACCAAAATATCTACTTTGGGTTGAACTCAGCACTCGATTTTCAATTGTATTTCGCATTGGAAGGAGTTATAAAAGGGAAAGATTCACCGCATAAATTAATAGAGCGTTACGAAGAGCTTCAAAAAAATGCGCTGGATCGGGGCGAATATGGAGAATTCCTGGTTACATTTCTTGACAATCATGACCAGATTGGAGATGAATTTAAACATCGCTTTGGATATAATGCCGAACCGGCTCAGATTATTGCCGGTGCTGCATTTCTACTCTGCGCTTTAGGCACTCCCTGCATTTATTACGGAACAGAACAGGGGCTGGACGGTTGTGGCACGGGCGATCGCTATATCAGAGAATGTATGTTTAATCCGAACGATAAGACCACAAATTTATTGAATCAGCAATCAGAGATATATAAAGCCATCGCTTCAATTGCAAAATTCAGGAATGAAAGCAACGTGTTGAAGTTTGGCAGGATGTTTATGCGGGAATCTTCAAAAGATGGCATTCATTTTCATTTGCCTGAATGCCATAAATGTGTCCTGGCTTTTTCAAGAATCTTATACGACCAGGAAATAGTTTTTGTATATAATTCATCTACAAGTGATGTAAAGGAAGAACATATATTGGTGGATTGTCAATTGAATCGTGATAAAAAGATGATGACAGCAGTATATGGTAAAAAACAAAGTGTTGAAATCATGCATTCTAAAGACCCTGCTAACCCCATATGTTACATAAAACTGTATTTAAAACCTATGCAATTGGTCATTCTTAAAAATTTTTAAAAAAAAACTATAAAAATGAAAAAGTTAAGTTTTTTGTCAGCAGTAGCGCTAATAGTAATTATAGCTTCCTGTAACAATCAGTCAGCAGATATTACTAAATCAAAAGAAATGAAGCAGAACGAAATAAAGGATATGAAGATGGATAGCATGAAGATGGATGACATGAAGATGGATAGTGCAAGCCATAAACAGCACCAGGTGATGGATTCCTCGATGAAAAAATAAAAATAGGTGAGAATATTTAATAACTGTACAGTAGTAAACAGTAAAAAAGATTCGTATGAGTAAGTGAAAAAGAGGCAAATAACAGGCAAATAACTGATGCAATATCCAGTATTAAGATGAGTGATTGTCTTAATACCAATATAAAATACTTATTGGTAAAAGCAAAAGAAGAAGCGCAGCAAATTATTATAGGCAAAGCGGCAGTCTGCTGAACTGCAATGAAGCTGAAAAGCTGATTGCAATGATAAAAGCTCAATCAGCACATGAGATAAACCGCATACATAAAATATAAACGGTGAGCTAAAAGCCGCTGCGATTGGGATTTTTTTTTACTGAACTATGAGATTTATAATGAATATAAAGTTGTTAAAAAGGCAACGCCTGTGCCATTATTCAAATTAAAGAATTTATGACAGATGCAACACAGACAAAAAAGGAAATGACACATATCAGTAGTAAATATTACAGTTATTATAAAGTCAACAAGCCGGTGATCTTGCATACATTGATTGGTGCTGCTGTATTTTATTTTATTATTCACCCTCTTACCATGGCAATGTACTGGTTTGAGTTCCATGAAAATCACCAGGTCAATCTGAGTGTTGCCGATATTATCACCAAAAGATGGCTTCATGCTTTTTCATTTCACATGACAGGTATGTCAGCCGTTTTTCTTTTAATGGGAGTAGCTACCGGATTAGGCTTCGGGTTTTATTACAGGAATATGCAGAAAAAAAACAGCTTGGTACGGAAGCAGGAACATTTTCTCAATCTAAATATTGAACAAACAATTCAGATAGGCGAAAATGAATACACAGAGTTCAAATCATCACTCCGGTACGATTATGCCAAAAAGAATACTAATAAAGAACTGGAAATAGTAATAGCAAAAACCATAGCTGGATTTATGAATGCTAATGGGGGGAAATTGATAATCGGAATTTCTGATAAAGGAGAAATATTGGGCCTGGAGAACGATTACTTTACGCTCAAACATAAAAATCGTGATGGGTTTGAACGCAGAGTATATGAAATAGTAAACCAATACTTAGGAGTAGAGTTCTGTTCATTTGTTCACATTTATTTTTACAGGAAGTTTGAAAAAGACTTTTGTGCTGTTGAAATTGTAAAAGCTCCTGTGCCTGTTTATGTGAACTCAGAAAAGGATTCATCATTTTATTTGCGAACAGGAAATGCAACTACTATGCTTACGGTCAAAGAAACCATAAACTATATTAAATTGAAATAAATGATGAAGATTATATTAACAAATGTTTTGTTAATAAATGGGAAGTGCAGCACTGTAACAATGATCAATCCGCTGCATGTATATTCAGCTATCTATATAGCCGGATAATTGTATGACAAAAGTCATTTTTTGAACAGAATGTGTATCATAGTTTTTCTTTAGTGTAAAAAAGATTTTTGTGGCCAAAAGAGAACTGCTATGGCAAAGAATACAAACAGGGAACAGGAAAAAAATGAAATGCAGAATATGGCTGAAATATTGAAAGCGATGGCACACGCAGACCGACTGGCTATATTAAAATTATTGTGTAAAAACCAGGTTGAAGGGCTGACGGTAAAAACAATTTATGAAAAGTTGCAGCTTGAGCAGCCGGTTGTATCCCGTCATCTGAATATTTTGAAAAGCGCAGGTGTTGTGCGTCGTCTGCAGGAAGGGCAAAAAACAAATTATTGTTTATGTACAGATAAGAAAAATATAGAATCGCTGCTAAAATGTTTTTGCTGACGTGATTTGAAAGAATAAATGCAAACAAAAAGATATGCAGCTATAAAATGTGAATACTTAAAAGTAATACAATGAATCTCCTGAATCATGATGAAGGTTTTTTTATATGGGAAGTAATTATCTTTCTTTTCTTCATGGGCATACTTGTAAAAAAGGCAAGAAAGCCTTTGCAGGAATATTTAAAGGAACGGCAAAAATCCATCTCAGACTCGCTGTCTGCCGTGGAAAATTTAAAAGCAGAAATTGAACAGGTAAAGAAAGAGAGTGATTTGATAAGGGCTAAGATTCACAAAGAAATTTCGGATATACAAAGCGATGCAAAAGAGTATGCAGTAAAAATACTTGCAGAAGCGGAAATGAAAGCAAAGGTTGCTTATAAAATCATTATTGATGAAGCATTTTTATACGTTGAAAAAGCAAAGAAGGATGCAATCAATGAATTAAAAAGTAAAACCGGTAAAATAGTTATCGAACTTGCAACGCAAATACTTCGGAAAGAGTTGTCAGCAGAAGCCAGGCAGGAAGAACATATACGTGAATTAATAAAGGAGATAAATTTGAAGAACGAAATTAAATAGCTGAATGAAAAACAAACAGAGTATTACCAATGCATATATTAATCAGCCATCATCAGCAAAACACAGTGATTGAAAAGTTAATTGTATTATATGCTTACATTTACTGCGGTGTTTCTTATTAGTAATAAATTATAACAAACAATTCTTTATGTCAAATCAAGTGTATTTAAATAACATTAAAACTCAATCAAATTTATGGTACAAGGGCTAATAAAATTTTCATTACGAAACCGGTTTTTGATTCTTCTTTTGGCGGCAGTACTTTTTGCATGGGGATATTATTCAGTTAAACAAAATCCCATTGATGCCATACCAGACTTATCAGAAAACCAGGTTATCGTTTTTACGGAGTGGATGGGACGCAGTCCGCAGTTAATGGAGGATCAGATTACTTATCCGCTGGTATCCAATCTGCAGGGTATTCCCCGTATCAAAACTATCAGGGGCACTTCTATGTTCGGGATGAGCTTTGTGTATGTGATTTTTGAAGATGACGTGGATATATATTGGGCCCGAACCCGTGTACTGGAACGGTTAAACTATGCACAAAGGTTATTACCGCCGGGAATTACTCCTGCCTTAGGCCCAGATGGCACAGGGGTGGGACATATTTTTTGGTACCATCTTGACGCACCCAAAATGGATTTGGGAGAACAACGGGCATTACAGGATTGGTACATAAAGTTTGCATTGCAAACAATACCCGGAGTTGCGGAAGTAGCATCATTTGGAGGTTTTGAAAAGCAATACCAGATTGTATTAGACCCAGTGAAACTGCAGTTTTATAATATCTCCTTAATGGATGTAATGAATAAAGTAAAAGCCAACAATAATGATGTAGGGGGACGCAAATTTGAAATGAGTGATATGGCGTATGTAATTCGTGGATTAGGGTATATTAAAAGTAAAGAGGATGTAGAAAACATATCACTGGGACAATACAATGGAATTCCGGTAAGGGTAAAAGACCTGGGCAATGTGCAAATGGGCGGAGACCTGCGTCTTGGAATATTCGATCAGAATGGAAATGGTGAGGTTGTGGGAGGAATAGTAGTAATGAGGTATGGGCAAAATGCCGATAAAGTAATAAAAGCTATTAAAGAAAAAATGAAAGAGGTGGAAAAAGGCTTGCCACCAGGTGTGTCTTTTAAAACTTCCTATGACCGAAGTGGATTAATAGAAGCTGCCATTGAAACGGTCAAAGGGAAGCTAATAGAAGAAATAATTGTAGTATGCCTGGTAGTGATCATCTTTCTTTTTCACTGGCGGAGTGCATTGAGCATTATCATTCAAATTCCACTAACAATTGCCATCAGTTTTATTTTATTAAATGCATTTGATTTGTCATCAAATTTAATGTCCTTAACTGGTATTGCCTTAGCTATTGGCGTTATAGTGGATAATGGAATTATCATGTCCGAAAACAGTTATCGCCAGCTTTCTGAATGGCAAAATAGTAATCACCCTGAAAAAATTTAGTCATATGAATTTATTTAAAAAATTGAGAGCACGTTTTAGTAAAAAAAATAAATCTTCTTACCGAAAAATTCCTGACGACATAAGAATGTCAATTATAGAAAAGGCATGCCAGCAAGTATCCAGAGGTGTATTCTTTTCTACCATTATTATTATTGCTTCTTTTCTGCCTGTATTTCTTTTGACAGGGCAGGAAGGAAAATTATTTCATCCCCTGGCTTATACTAAAACATTTATCCTGGCGGTAGATGCAATATTGGTACTAACGCTGGCCCCGGTGCTTATTTCTTTTTTTATGAAAGGTAAGTTTTTACCAGATAATGCTAATCCGGTAAACCGGGTACTTGAACGAATTTATGAGCCCGTTATTCGTGCCTGTATTAAAAGAAAATGGGTAACACTTGGTGTAAATATAGCTGCATTAATAATAAGTGTTCCATTGGTATTGGGACTTGGCCGTGAGTTTATGCCACCATTAGATGAAGGCTCCCTTTTATTTATGCCAGTAATGATGCCGGATGTTTCCAATTCAGAGGCGAAACGCTTATTACAGGTTCAGGACAAAATTATTACTTCTGTTCCAGAGGTAGCCCATGTAATGGGTAAAGCAGGCAGGGCGTACACTGCAACTGATAATTCCCCCATCAGCATGGTAGAAACAATTATTATGCTGAAACCAAGAAAGGAATGGAGGAAAGGATTTACCAAAGACAGTGTCATTAATGAGTTGAACAGAAAGCTTCAAATACCCGGTGTTGTAAATGGATGGACACAACCTATCATCAATCGTATTAATATGCTTTCAACTGGCATCCGTACCGATGTTGGAATTAAAGTGTTTGGTCAGAATTTAGATACTATTTATGCTTTTGCACAGCAGGTAGAAAAAGCACTAAGAGGTACTCCCGGTGTTAAAGATCTGTATGTAGAACCCATAAGTGGTGGAAAATATATTGATATAGCCATAAAACGGGAAGAAATCGGAAGATATGGATTAAGCACGGACGATGTAAATGCGGTGGTAGAGAGTGCACTGGGCGGTATGCGGCTTACCACTACCATTGAAGGCCGCCAGCGTTTTTCTGTGAATGCACGTTTTGCCCAGGATTTCCGAAATAATATCCAGGCATTAAAAAGACTGCAGGTGCAAACAATGAGCTACGGTCCTATACCGCTGGAAGCAGTGGCAGATGTAAAAATTACTGAAGGCCCCCCGATGATTAATTCGGAAAATGCCATGCTTAGAGGGACTGTGCTTTTTAATGTAAGAGAAAGAGATCTTGCCAGTACTGTAGAGGAAGCACAAAAAAAGCTGAGTGCCATGATTACAAAAATGCCAAAAGGTTATTATCTCAACTGGAGTGGCAATTATGAAAACCTGATACGTGGTGAAAAAACACTAAAAATGATATTGCCCATTGTATTGGTAATCATTTTTATGTGTATGTATTTTGCCTTTCACTCTGCAAGGGAGGCTTTCTTTAGCCTTATCTCTATTCCTTTTGCCCTGATTGGCGGAGCCTATTTTGTTTATTTCTGGGGAGTGAATCTTTCGGTAGCTGTATCGGTTGGCTTTATTGCATTGTTTGGTTTAGCGGTAGAAACAGGTATTGTAATGGTAATTTACCTAAACGATGCGATGCAGCAATTAGTTGCTAAAAAAGGGAATTCCCGGGAAACAATTACTAAAGCTGATTTAAAAGAATACGTAATAGCAGGCGCTGCCAAAAGGCTAAGACCTAAGTTGATGACGGTTAGTGTTTCGTTATTTGGTTTAGTTCCAATTCTTTGGAGTACTGGTGTAGGCAGTGATGTAATGATACCTATAGTACTACCGATGATTGGTGGCGTATTGACTTCATCTACTCATATTCTCTTGGTAACACCATTGATATTTTTAATGCAAAAGGAATATGAATTAAGAAAGCACGGGAAAATCGAAGTAATGGAAACGCATCATTAAAAATAAGAGACATGAGAATAAGTACAACATATTTTATAAAAAACTGCGTCATAATTAGTATTGCATTATTTGTACTGGCAGGATGCAGTCAAAAAATGTACAAAGATATACAAGCCAACTATGACCGGTCTGCAGATTTTAAACAGTATAAGACCTTTGCCTGGCTGCCGGATAAGGATTCCGGTGATGCAAACAATTTTTTTGCAAGGATGCGGAATAATACCATGAACTATTTTACACATTGTATGGGAGAAAGAGGTTACAAAGTAAATACTGACAACCCGGATGTATTGTTGGAGCTAATTGTAAAAAGAAAAACACTCGAAAAGGCTAATCCTTCTGTTACAACGCCACTCAGCACAACAACAATAACAGAATATGGTAATCCATTTTTACATCCCCTAAATAATCCACTTAAATACAATAAACCATTTACCTATAAATATTTTAACTACCCAAAAGAAAATACTGCCGTCAGGGAAACCTATATTAAAAATTCAATTACGCTAAATGTTATTGACAGGGTGCAGGAAAAAATAGTATGGTCTGGAACGGCTAATGCAGATTTATATGATACAGCTTACCTGCAAATGAACCTTCACCCGGTAGTGTATGATATGCTGGAACAATATCCTGTAAAACCATTTCGCAAGCATCGAAGTGAAACAAAAAATTAAAAGCTGAAATAATGGCTAAGAGTAGACAAATATTAATAAAAAAACACAGTGGTGAACAGGAACCCTTTAATTCAGAACAATTACTGCATGCACTGGGTAAAGCAGGTGCAAATGAAAGATTAGCCACCGATATTCTCATAGATATTGAAAGCAGGCTGTATGATGGAATCCCGACTAAAAAAATTTATAAAATGGCCATGAGTAAATTAAAAAGTCGTTCGAAGCCTATGGCAGCCAGATTTCATTTGAAACAGGCAATTATGGAATTAGGACCATCCGGTTTCCCTTTTGAGAATTTTATTGCCGCTTTATTGAAAGAACAAGGTTATGCCGTACAGGTAGGCATTACAGTGCGGGGTAAATGCGTAAAGCATGAAGTAGATGTAATTGCAGAAAAGGACAACCAGCATTTTATGATTGAATGTAAATACCACAATCAGCCAGGGAATGTAACAAACGTAAAAATTCCGCTCTACATACATTCCCGGTTTAGGGATGTTGAAGAACAATGGAAGCAAATACCAGGGCATGGTATGAAATTCCACCAGGGCTGGGTGGTTACCAATACAAGATTAACAACAGATGCGATTCAATATGGCTCATGTGCTTGTCTGCATCTGTGGTCGTGGGATTACCCCTTTGGTAAGGGACTGAAAGATATTATCGACGAAACAGGTTTGTATCCCCTAACCTGTCTTACCACATTAAGTGTACATGAAAAAAATGAATTATTAAATAGGCATATCGTAATGTGTAAAGAACTCTGTCACAATCCGCAATTATTATCACAAATCGGTATTAAAGGCGATAGAGCTGATAGGATTATCAGGGAAGGTAATGAATTATGTCATTCACTCATCCAAAAAAAACTTCACTAATGTATCAGTCAGATAATTTATAATTATTAAAAAGATAAAAAATCAATTCAAAATGAAAACGAAATATTATTCCCCGATTATTTTTGCTCTTATTCTGTTTGCTTTAATCTCATGCAATTCAGATAGTAAGAGCACAGCAAAAAATACTTTTAATACGGTAATATTTTCCGACTCTGGCATCACAAAACTTCCAAACAATGAAGTGTGTATGGTTAACAACAGATTTATGAATTCTGTTCAGATTGCAGTTCCATTAAATAATAAAATATACTACGGCTGCTGCGAAGGATGTGTAAAAACGTTGAATGAAGATTCTACTTCCCGGTTTACCTCTGACCCTCTTTCCAGGGAACAGGTTGATAAATCAATAGCTTTTATAATTGGTAAGCCAGGCTCTAAGGAAGATGTATTGTATTTTAAATCAGAAACAAATGCAAAGGAATATTTCGAAAAACATTTTAAACAAAGTCATAGTTCAAAAGCAAATTAGTAACGGCATGTTATAGTATTATCAGTACAGACAGTCATAGCATTAAATAAATTTAAAATGGATACGGTAATATACAGTACACACAAATTTGAAAAGGAGTATCTGCTAAAAGCAAATGACAGTAAACACAATCTAAGGTTATTGGATGTTCCTCTAACAAGTGAAACAGCTTATTTAGCAAAAGGCGCTAAAGCCGTATCCATATTTGTAAATGATGATGCGTCTGCTCCTGTAATAGAAAAGCTAAGTGAAGCAGGCATAAGATTTCTTGTACTTCGCTCTGCCGGGTACAATCATGTTAATCTTGAAAAGGCAAAACAATTAGGCTTCCGTACTGCAAGAGTGCCTGCTTATTCTCCCTATGCAGTAGCAGAACATACGGTAGCATTAATGCTGGCATTAAACCGTAAACTTATCCGTGCCAATAACCGGGTACATGATTTAAATTTTTCATTAGATGGTTTGACTGGGTTTGATATGCACGGTAAAACGGTGGGCATTATAGGTACAGGGCAAATAGGAGCAGTTGTTGCCAGGATACTATATGGATTTGATTGTAAAATCCTTGCTACAGACCAGGTAGAGAATGAAATGCTTAAAGAAAAATATGGTGTTATTTATACAGATTACGAAAGAATATATAAAGAGTCGGATATCATAACGCTGCATGTGCCTCTTACACCTGCTACCCGTTACATGATTTGTAATGAATCTATTAGTAAAATGAAATCCGGTGTAATGCTCATCAATACCAGCCGGGGAGCTTTAATTAATACTAAGGATGTAATTGTTGGTCTTAAAAACCGGCAAATCGGTTACCTGGGTATTGATGTTTATGAAGAAGAGTCTGGATTATTTTTTGAAGACCATTCTGAAGATGTGTTGCAGGATGATACCATTTCAAGATTACTGACATTTAATAATGTGCTTATTACAAGTCATCAGGCTTTTTTAACTGACACAGCTTTGGACAATATTACTTCAACCACTATTTATAACCTGAATTGTTTTGAAAACAGCAGTAGCTGTGAAAATGAATTATAGAAAATAGAAAAGTAAACGATATAAATATTTATTTCATGAAAAAAGCATTTTATTTATTTTTTGGCCTCACAGTCCAATTTGTTCTTCCGGCTCATGCTCAAAAAACATCAGACATTAATTCAATTCTGGATTCAATTCAGTTGAGTAATCCCACTTTGAAAATGTATGATGCGGAAGTTCGTTCCTTAGATGAAGCTGCAAAGGGGGCCAAAAGCTGGATGGCCCCGGAACTATCATCAGGATTTTTCATGGTGCCCTATGCCCCCCGTTACTGGAAGTCAATGAACGGGCAACCCGGCATGGGACAATATACCATAGCAGCACAACAAATCATACCCAATCCTAAGCGGTTAAATGCAGATTATAAATACATGTCATCTATGTCATCTGTAGAAAAGGAAAAGAAAAGTTATACATTAAATCAACTATATGCAGATGCAAAGAAGAATTATTATGAATGGATCGTAATCAAAAAGCAGTTGTTGATTTTAGATGATAATGAAAAGCTTTTAAACTATATGATTCAAAGTGCTGAGATACGGTATAAAAACGGGCTTGAAAAGATTAACGCATACTACAAAGCAAAGGCGGCTCTTGCAAATGTACAAAGTATGAGGATTATGCTGGAGAATGAAATAAAACAAAGGAAATATAACATCAATACACTAATGTACAGGGATAAAACGATTGAATTTGATATTGATACTTCTTATACCGTGAAAGACTACCAGAACATTACATTTGATACTACATTATTTGTAACTAACCGAAGCGATATAAAAGCTATTGAAAAAGAAATGTATGTGAATATACTAAAGCAGGAAACTGAAAGAACAAGGCTGTTGCCGGAGTTTGGATTCCGGTTTGAAAATGCCTACGGTTGGGCTCGGCAGCCCATGCAATTTACAGCAATGGCGATGGTGCGTTTGCCAATGGCCCGCTGGTCGGCTAAAATGAATAAAGCCAATATTGAAAGCCTGAAATGGAAAAACGAATCATTGAACCAGCAAAAGCAAATGATTTTAAATGAATCAACCGGTATGGCTTATGGCATGCGGACTGACATCCTCAATAAAAACAAACAAATCAAATTATATGAAGAAAAAATCCTTCCTGCCCTTCGCAGAAACTATCAAACTTATCAACTGGCTTATGAGCAAAATACAGAGGAACTGTTTCAATTATTTGATGCATGGGAAACATTAAACATGACCCAGCTTGAATATTTAAAGCAATTACAGGAATTGCTGACCATGCAGGTTGAACTGGAAAGGATATTACAAATAAAATAATTAATTATTAACATAAAATCTTTCAATTATGAAACGCAGAGAGTTTATCAAAAACACAGGATTTGGTGCAGGCAGCATTTTAACAGCAGGTTCCATCGCAACCATCCTGGCAGCATGCAAAAAAAACAAGATGATGGATGACGGGGGCATGAATATGGGCAGCCAGCCAGTTCCCGTAACAGAAGGGAATTTCAGCAGGTTACTGCCTATTCCCAACACGGTAACAGGCAATACAGCATTAACGGCCCAGGCAACAATGGCAAATATCAATGGCAACAATATTTCTGTATTGGGCTACCAGGCCAATGGGATATTGGGCCCCACTATCCGTGTTAACAGTGGCGTTAATGCCAACATTAATTTTCAGAATAACCTTTCTGAAAAAACCAATATCCACTGGCACGGTTTAAAAATACCGGCTAATATGGATGGCCATCCCGAAGCACTTGTAAACCCAGGCAGCAGTTTTAATTACCAGTTCCCCATTAATCAACGTGCAGGACTAAGCTGGTATCATCCACATCCTGACGGGGCAACAGCAAGACAGGCATTCCGGGGTTTAGCCGGTTTGTTTATAATTAACGATGCAGAAGAAGCAGCTTTAAACCTGCCCTCCGGTATTTATGAAATCCCCTTAGTAATACAGGACAAACGACTTACCGCATCCGGCATTACTTATAACCCTTCTATGGGAGAAGTAATGTCAGGCTATATGGGCGAAACAATTATTGTAAATGGAGAAGCATCTCCTTATACAGAGGTAGCAACAAGATTTTACAGGTTACGGATATTAAATGGTTCTAATGCCCGTATCTATAACCTTGCTTTAAGTAATAACGCTGATTTAATTATTATTGGAAATGATGGCGGGTTATTAAAAAATCCCGTAGCAATTAAAAATATTCTATTGGCACCAGGCGAAAGATTAGATGTGCTGGTAAACTTTGCCGGGATTAACATAGGCAGTGATATATTTTTAGAAAGCAAAATGTTTGATAACGCTGGCAGTGCACAGGGTAAGCAAGGGTTTAAGATTATGAAGTTTAAAGTAACACAAACCGTAAGTGATAGTTTTACTTTACCATCTTCGCTTTCTTCCGTTAATGCTATTTCTCCTTCCGCATCTTCAAAGACAAGAAACTTTGTTATAAATGCCATGCAAATGAGCAGTGGCATGAATATGACAGGCATTCACAGAATAAATGATAAGATTTATGATAAAAACAGGATTGATGAAAATGTAACAGCTAATGCAACAGAGATATGGGTATTTGATAATTCACAGGGTGATGAACCACATCCTATGCACCTGCACGGCGTACATTTTCAGGTATTGGAAAGAAGCGGTGGCCGGGCACAGTTGTCAGCTTCTGAAAGCGGCTGGAAAGATACTGTTTTAGTAATGCCCCGTGAAACGGTAAAAATCATTATTCCATTTTCAACATTAACAGGTGTATTCGTTTTTCATTGCCACAATCTTGAACATGAAGATGACGGCATGATGTTACAATATCAATTGAGTTAAAATATTTTATTAATCAGTTATGAAAAAAAAGAAAATAGCAATCATTATAACATCGGTGCTGGTTTTACTGTCTGTGGCCGCATGGGTATATTTTAAAGTAGTGGTTCCAAAAAATGATACCCATACACAGCATGAAGGAATGACGGGTATGGAAAACATGAAGATGGATAGCAAGGAGGAGAATATGGATATGACCACTACGGATGAACAAGTATTATACACCTGTTCTATGCACCCTGAAATCATTCGTGATAAGCCGGGCAACTGCCCCATTTGCGGAATGCAACTGGTAAAAAAAGAAAGTGAAAGCAAGGAAGTACATGATGTTTCCCTGCATACTTTACTCAAACCTACTAATGGTTATGCAATCTCTACCATACCTGCCACTACCTTAATGAAAAGTGAAGAACCTATAGAAATTAATGCGCTTGGATATACCGCATACAACACTTCAGCAGTTGGAACCATATCTGCACGGATAAGTGGAAGGATTGAAAAGTTGTATGTCCGGTATCGCTACCAGTTGATTAAACAAGGGCAAAAAATAATGGACATTTACAGCCCTGAGTTGCTTACCGCACAGCAAAATCTTTTATTTCTGATAAAAAACGATCCATCCAATAGCTCATTAATTAATGCAGCTAAAGAAAAATTATTGTTGCTTGGTTTTCCTGGTGAACAACTACAGCAGGTGGTAAGTACACAAAAACCACTTTTTACTGTACCTGTTTACAGCAGGTACAGCGGTCATATTCATGAGGCGTTAAATACGGAGATGAATAACTCCGTTCCGGAAGCTCCCGCTATGAATGAAGCTACATCACTAACAACCCAAGAGCTTAGCCTTAAAGAAGGAATGTATTTACAAAAGGGGCAGACTATTTTTAAAGTTTATAACCCTAATAAAGTATGGGCTTTACTGAATATTTACCCATCAGACCAGGCATTTATTAAAGTTGGCAATAAAGTAAGAATTGTACCGGAAGCCAAACCTGGTAATGATTTTCGCAGTTCTATTTATTTCATTGAGCCTTTTTTCCGCCCCGGAAGCAAAACGCTGACAGCAAGAGTAAATGTAGATAACAGTGCTTTACAATTACCCATCGGTAGCCAGGTACAGGCTACTATATTCAGCAACCCGCTAAATGCAGAATGGTTGCCAAAAGAAGCAATACTATCACTTGGCCTTGAGAAAGTTGTTTTCGTAAGAAGTGGCAATGGGTATAAAGCACAAAAAATAGAGACGGGAGTAAGCTACAAAAATTTGATTCAGATTACAGGAGGTATCACTGTTACAGATTCAGTGGCAGCAAATGCACAGTTTTTAATGGATAGCGAAAGTTTTATAAAAATCAGGGATAAAGACTGACAAAATAGAAAAGTAAAGACGATGAAATAATACTAAGCAGAAAAAGATAATAATGATATTGATAGCCGGTAACAATAAAATATTTAAAAGATGAAAAAGTTATTTATCGCAGCAGTGTTTGTGTTTTTATTTGCCGCCTGCAAAAATAAGAATACAAAAACTCCAGCACAGGCAGAACATAATATGGAAATGAACGATGTATATTATACCTGTTCAATGCACCCGCAGGTAATGCAGGATAAACCGGGCAATTGCCCTATATGTGGCATGAAACTGATAGAAGCAAAAAAAGGCATTTCAAAAGACCCTAATGAGGTTCAACTTAGTGACCAGCAAATACAATTGGGGAATATTTCAACAGATACTATCCGTAGCGGAATGATTGGCGACCAGATGGTGCTTACCGCAACATTAAATGCCGACCAGCAAAAAATCAATGCGGTAAGTGCAAGGGTGATGGGAAGAATTGAACGGCTTTATTTTAAAAATCTTGGCGACTATGTTAATAAAGGCGACAAATTATTTGATATATACAGTGAAGAACTGAATAACGCCAAACAGGAATTTTTACTGGCGCTGGAAAAACAGAAAACACTTGATAATCCCCTAATTGATTTTACGGCATTATTACAAAGTGCAAAAAATAAATTGCTGCTGTGGGGCTTATCTGAAACACAAATACAGGAAATAGCAGTAAGAAAAACTACAACAGCCCTTACCACATTTTATAGTCCGGTTGCAGGATATATTACCACATTGGATATAAGGGAAGGTGAATATGCTATGGAAGGTGGCACTATTGTCCGGATAGCAGATTTATCAACCCTTTGGGCTGAAGCGCAGGTTTACACATCTCAATTGTCACAGATAGATAATAATGCAATTGCCTCCGTTCAATTCCCTGATTTGCCGGGCAAGCAAACAATTGGAAAGATTGAATTCATGAACCCTGAAATTAATCCCCAAACCCGTATTACCCTGCTACGGGTAAATGTAGCCAACTCTGGAAAACTATTAAAGCCCGGCATGCCTGCTTATGTAACTATAAAAGGCAAACAGGTAAACACATTAACCCTGCCATCTGATGCAGTACTCCGCACCGGCACTGGTGCATCTGTTTGGGTACAAACAGGTAACTATACTTTCAAAAGCAGGATGGTTGAAATAGGTATGGAAGATGGGGAAAGGGTTGAGATAAAATCAGGTCTTCAGTCAGGAGATATAGTTGTGATAACCGGGGCTTATTTGTTAAACAGTGAATTTATTTTTAAGAAAGGCGCAAATCCAATGGAGGGAATGAAAATGTAGGAACGATAGCTGAAAATATTTTACATGATTGAGTTGAAAAAATACGACAAAGGAAAAATAATACTTCTTTGCGGAGTTTTTTTGGTAATGACTGGATTTGGAATGACACTTCCTGTACTTCCGTTTTACATTGAAAAGATTCTGTCGTACAGGGATATTTCATCCAATAGAGTTTCCCTTCATATAGGATTAATAACTGGTGCTTTCCCGCTAACACAATTCCTTTTCGCACCATACCTCGGTTCACTATCTGATAAAGTTGGGAGAAGGCCACTCATCTTAACAGGCATCGCAGGATTTTCGATTTCAACCTTTATTTTCTCATTGGGTGAAAGTTTGGTGCTGATTTATATCTCCCGTTTGATAGCAGGAATTTTTGCAGCTTCTTTTGTAACTGCATCGGGAGCATACATTGCTGATAAAACTCCAAAAGAAAAAAGAGGAAAGAATTTTGCAATATTGAATGGTGTAGCAGGATTAGGTGCTGTTACAGGCCATTTGCTGGGCAATCTTTTTTCAAATATCAGCATTCAGTTTAAATTTCTATTCACACAGTTCACACTTGATAAATATTCTTCCCCCTTTGTTTTTTCTTCTTTGCTTACAATAGCAGTACTGGTATTGTATGTAATTTTATTACCAGAATCAAACAATATTTCTAATAAAACAATAGAACAAGGGGCAACAAAAACAAAAATATCTTTTATCCCAAGCTTTAAATCCCTTAAAAAAGCGTTCATCCTATTGCTGGCATTATCTTTCTTCAGCCAGCTTGCACATTCTATGTTTGAAGGCACATTTGCTATTCATTCTCAACGATTCTTTTTATTCGGGCCAAAGCAAATGAGCATTGTCCTTATTATTTGTGGTTTGCTGATGGGCTTACTGCAATTAGGACCAATTGCATGGTTAATTGAAAAGAAAGGTGAAAGGGCATTATTGCCTTTCGGTTGCCTGTTCCTGGGTATTGGTCTGTTCATGCTCACTATTTCAAGGGAAATGGGATGGATTCTGTTTTACGTCTCTTTCATCTCAGTCGGAATAGCAATCCTCACACCAAGCCTGACATCACTTGTTACAAAGGATTCTGGAAAAGAATATGGAACATCATTGGGCATTTTTAGTGCCGTTAATAGTTTGGGCCAGGTTGCAGGTGTGGTAATGGGGGGAATAATTATGATATGGTCTGACCATCTTGCGTATTGGATTGTTGCAGTGATTCTCGTCGTGTTTTCTTATTTAGTTTTGCCGAAAACTACATTGTTAGTTCGTAAAGGCTGAAGCATTATTAAACTAATTGCTAACCCTAAAAACTTATGCAGGAGATTGGGGATAGTAGAATCTACCATATTATAGAAAGATTACAAATGGAAGGGAACCACATAATTTTACAAATTTTTTTCATAATTGTGTAACTTAAAAAACGCTTCCAATGGCTACTTTTACGGTCAAAATTGCTATTTTACCCAAAATAGCTTTACTTTTGCGAAAGGTTAAATGAAAAGAAATATATCCATACGATTAAAAGCAGTGTTGCTATTATTGGTATTCTCCCTGAATACCATAATCGGTTTTGCATGTGCTGTTGGTGTGGATATGGGTTTTAATTCCCCTCATCATAACGAAACAGAAGAGCCTGCGGAAGTGCATATTCATGGTAATGGCAAAAAGCATGTTCATGAGAAAGAAACATCAGAAGTAACAACTCATGTGCATGAAGATGGTATCAAACACCAACATGATAGTGAGCCAGTAAAACAAATTCCTGCTGATGGCAATAATTTACTTACAAAAGATGATGGTGGGTGCTGTACCAATGAAGTACAGGCGTTTCAAAATTTAGATAAAAATGTTTCTGTAAATACTGGTATAAGTGTGCCGGTGTTTGTGGCAATCCTGAGTATTTATTTAGATATTAATTTTTCAACAGCTCTCAAAGATTTTCCTGTAAACTATAAGGCCCGTTTTTATTACCCCCCACCGCCTGACATACGCATAGCGATTCAGCGTTTCCAGATTTGATTACTGTAAAACTGGTAAAGCTTTGTGCTTTATCCAACTTCATTTTGCGTATCGCAATTTGAGGCTATTTGTTTTACCGTAATCAATTTTTATGTTCAGATACAGTATCATAGTTTTTCTTACAGCAATTATCAGTTTACCGGCAGCGGCACAGCAGATGCTTACAGAAGACGAAGCTGTGACCAAAGCGTTAGCCAATAATAAGAATATTCAGGCCGCATCACTTCAAGTAAAGCAGCAGCAGCAGTTACTGAAATCAGCTATCAATCTTCCCAATCCGGATTTTTTCCTTGAAAGCCCGACGGGTAAGTTTTATACTGGTAGTATTACCCAATCATTTGAATTTCCAACAGTGTACAGTAATCAATATCGTTTGCAAAAACAGCAAATTGGTGTGGCACAAAAGGAAAAGCAGTTAACAGAAGCAGAGTTAAAATACCGGGTTAGGGTTTTATATCTTGAGGTACAGTATGCTGATTCGCTTTCCACACAATTATATATTCAAGATACATTGTATGAAAAGATTAAACTGTCGGCCATACGCCAGTTTAAAGCCGGGCAAATTGATTACCTGCAACAAACTTTTGCTGAAACGCAGTATGGAGAAATTCATAATCAGTACCAGCAGTCGCTTATAAGAGCCAAATCTTTAAAGGCACAGTTGCAGTGGTTCACAGGTATTAAAGATTCTATAAGAGTAGAACCGCTTACCGTTGCACTTTCTCAGACACAGGAAACTTTTGCACCTGATTCCACAGCGTTGCTTTCAAATCCCGCCGTACAACTATTACAGCAACAGGAGAATGTTGCCAAGCAAAATATTGTATTACAAAAAAGTAAGGCATTGCCCGGTTTGGCTTTTGGCTATTTCAACCAGGGGGAACGGGATACGAAATGGTTTAACCGTTTTAGAGTTGGCGTAACAATTCCGTTATGGTTTGGCCAGTATAAAAGCAATATCAATGCTGCTAAAACAGAGCAGCAGGTTATTCAAAGCAAACAACAGGGCTTACAGCAGGAATTATCTGCACAGGTTATAAACGCAAGCAGCGAAATGCAAACCAATTGGCAGTCTGTTAACTACTACCGGCAAACCGGTTTAAAAAAAGCACAGGAAGTTATTAGCACTTCACAACGCTTTTTTGTAAGCGGTGAAATTGATTATATCAGTTTATTAAGAAACAGCAATGATGCATACACCGTTTATCAGAAATACCTGGAAGCGGTAAGAAATTATAATCTCAGTGTTATCAATCACAAATATTTAATGGGTCAGTTATGAAACGATTAATCATTCAATTTCTATTTGGACTATTACCGGTAATGGCATTTGCACACGGCGGCGAAGACCACGGTGATGCTAAAAAAACAAGTATATCACCTGTAAGCTATTTCTCGGCTGAGGCTGCTTCAGAAATATATGAAGTGTTGCTAAAGTACAACCCGATAGTACCGGGCAAGGAAACATCGCTTCGCCTGTACTTAAGTGAGTACAACACTAATAAACCCATTGACAGCGCCAAGCTGGAAATAACAGTGGCTGGTAATCCCAACATAAAAATTACTGTGGTGAGGATTGATAAGGGAGTGTTTGAACTGAAAGCTACTTTCCCGGAAAAGAAAGCATACAATCTTGTACTAAACATCAATAGTTATGCAGGTATTGACTTAATTCAGCTAAACAATGTTGAAGCAGGAAAAGAATTGGCTGCAACAGTTACAACAGAAAGTACCCCTCACTCTCATTGGTACAGCAGCAATTGGTTTTTTGGATTGATAGGTTTGCTGATTGGCTTACTCGTTATGTTTTTTGTAAACAAAAGCCGCAGCAGGAAAATGATTGCGGTAGCTATTATTTTATTTTGCCTTTTACCTACAGCTACATATAATCCGGTTTCGGCACATGATGGCCATGACGAAGCTGGTGCTGCAAAAGGTGGTGGTTCTTCCACAACTTTTATAGTTGAGAAAGAAACACAGTTCCTTTTTAATATTCAAACGCAAAAAATAGGTACAGGAGATTTTAATGAGTCATCTGTTTTATTAGGAACTGTAATTGCTGCTCCGCAAGGCCGGGCAGTAATACAAACACCGCAGGCTGGTAAAATTGTTTCCTTAAGAGTAGCCCCCGGTCAAAAGGTTGGTAAAGGACAAGTGGTAGCTGTTATAGAACAACAGGTAGATGCCGGCACACAAATCAGCATCATTTCTCAAAGTAATAGTGTAAATGCCGAGTATGAAGCCGCCAAAGCACAATATGAAAGGTTGCTTGGCATAGCAGACATTGCAGCTAAAAAAGATATTACCGAAGCAAAAGCCAGGTATGAAAGTGCTAAGAAAAATAAAGCACTCTTTGATGCAAATACAGGAAGGAATACAGGCAATACAAAGGCAATAACACTTACCTCTCCTGTTAGTGGCGTTGTGGGCACTTTTAACTATGCAATTGGTGCTGTTGTAAACAGCGGAGAAACTTTGTTTGAAATAACCAACCTTGACCAGGTGTTTGTAGAAGCCCAGGTATTTGCAACAGACGCTGAAAAATTGAAATCAGCAACAGGGTTTACCACCATTTCAAATGCGGATACACTGGTTTATAAATTGAAAATGATTAGCACTGCCCAATCTGTTAACAGCGGCAATCAATCTCAAAAAGTAGTATTTGAACTTATCAATCCTAAAGGTCAGTTTAAGATTGGAGAAAATGTAAATGTGCGAATGACAGGAAGTAATGTTATACGACAAGTTGTAATACCCAATGAAGCAATTACAGATGTGAACGGTAAGCCAGCCATTTTTATAAAAGGTAAGGCTGAACAGTTTAGCATCAGCTTCGTAGTAAAAGGGCAAAGCAATGACAAGTTTACTGTTATTACCAAAGGCACTGAAGACGGTGAACGGATAGTTACTGCTAATGTGTATCAGATGAAAATGATGTATTTAAATCAATAATTAAAATAAACAAACATGAAAAAAATTTTAATGATGTTTTTGCTGCTGGCAACAGGTACAGTAGCCTTTACACAAACCAGCGATAAAGAAGCTGTAAAGACAGTATTAAACAATTACAAAAAAGCTATTGAAAAATTAGACACCACAGGTGTAGTGAATCTCTTCGTAAAAGATTCCAAAGTATTTGAGCAGGCAAAAGATGAAGGCACCATTGGTCATTACCTGGAGCATCACCTTGGGCCTGAATTAAAAGATTTTAAGTCCTTCACCTTTAGCGACTATAAGGTTGATGTGACTGTAACAGGTGAATACGCCTTCTCAACGGAGACTTATATCTATACCATCATTCTTGCTAAAGATGGCAAAGAAATAAAAAGCCAGGGAGTGGCTACCTCGGTTTTAAAGAAAACAAAAGACGGCTGGAAAATTGTGCAAACACATTCTTCATTCAGAAAAGCAAAATAAATCTCAAACTATAAAAAAAGAAAAAATGAAACAAATCAGAGTCTTCCTTTTAATGTCAATTGCAGTTTGTAGTCTTACTGCTGTAAATGCACAATCATCAAAAACAAAAAATAAAACTGCAGTTGTAGATACGGTCGTTTATCAATGCCCCATGAAATGTGAGGGAGATAAAACCTATGATAAAGCAGGTAAATGCCCTAAATGCAATATGGATTTGAAAGCTGTATCAAAACCCGTTGCCGCCATTTACCAATGCCCCATGAAATGTGAAGGAGATAAGACTTACGATAAAGCAGGTAAATGCCCTAAGTGCAATATGAACCTAACCAAGGTGCAGGCAAAAAAATCATCAGACAATCATACCGGTCATAATCATAATTAACTAATCAATTAAATAAAACAAATGAAACAAGTATTAAAAATTACGATTGCAATTTTCGCTATCAGCACTGTTGCAGTTTTTGCAGCATGTAATAACAGCGGCGATAAAAAGGCTTCTGCAGCCGATACCACAAAAACAGAAATGTCACATGAGGGTGGCGACCACATCTATGCCTGCCCCATGCACCCTGAAGTAACAGGCAAAGAAGGCGACACTTGCCCTAAATGTGGCATGAAGCTGGAACATAATGATAATGCTGGTGGCCCAAGCAATGTTAGTATGCAGTTTACAGCAACTCCTGCATCTCCAAAGCCGGGTGAAGAAGTTACTTTATCCATGACTCCAAAAATAAAAGATAAACCTACTGAGCAAGTGCCATTGGATGTTGAACATACTAAAAAGATACACCTCATTGTGGTTAGTGATGACCTTAGCTGGTTTGACCATATACATCCTGAGCTGAACGCAGATGGCTCTTATACGGTAAAAGAAAAATTTCCAGCTTCCGGCAAATACACCTTGTTTGCTGATTATAAGCCAAGCGGTGCCAATCATACGGTTGACTATCTGAATGTGACTGTGGCTGGAACAGTGCCAGCAGCAAAAGTTTATGGAGCAGATAAATTAACCGGCACCGCCGGTGATGGGTTCTCTGTTTCACTTACTCCTGAAGGTGGTAAATTTTTAACCAATATGGCCATGCACATTAATGGAGTAGTGATGCTGAACGGCAAAGAAGTGGATGTAACAACCTTAGAAGATTACCTCGGAGCAAAAGCCCACATGGTAGTGGTTAGCCTTGCTGATAAAAAATATTTGCATGTTCACCCAAGTGTGGAAGGCGGCAAGTTTGATTTGCATACCACTTTTGAAAAGCCCGGTGTGTACCGTGGCTGGATACAATTCCAAAGTAAAGGAAAAGTTTATACAAGCGACTTTGTAATGAATGTAGCAGAAGGCAATGCCGATAATATGAAAGGTATGGATAAGAAGAAAGACGAACATGCGGAACATTAATACTCAATTTATTTTCTAACAATAAAATTTAAAACAATGAAAAAAATAACAATCCTGATGACGGTGATGCTGATAGCAACTTTTACAACATTTGCTCAGCAGAGCGGCGGCGACCACAAACATGGCTCACCACATGGAGGAACGGTAAAAACAGCCGGTGATTTCCATATTGAAGTAACTGTAAAAGATGGAATGCTGATGGCGTATTTACTCGATGCTAACGAAAAGGCCATGAAAAATACCGGGGTAAAGGGAACAGCATTAATTCAAACTGCCGACGGGCAAACTTCAACCAATCCATTAATCCCAAGCGGTACAGAAGGCTTTATGTACACACTTGACAAAGCTAAAAAGTACAATAAGGCAATTGTAACTTTTACAACCGGTGATAAAACCGCATCGGCTTCTTTTGACCTTACGGCAAATGCTAAGCCTGCAGCAGATGGACACAATCATCAACATTAAAAGGTAAAATATCATGGCAGGCTATCTACCTGCCATGATATACTTAATCATATTGCTTTTATTAATACCGATAAGAAATTATTTATTACACCGTGTGTTAGGGCCTGCTCAAAAATATGATACTGAAGTCAAACTGAGACTCATACCGGATATTATTTCTGGATGGAAAACAGTTGTGATGCTGTTTTCATTGGCCTTAATCTTTGGTTTGGCTATCTGGTGGCTCAATAAAAACCCGGCTTTACAAGGTTTGTGGAACAACTTCATTATAGACAAAAGGGTACCTGCTTCATTTTGCGAACAGGTTCACATAAACAGCCCGGTTCGTCAGCCGGTTAATACTTTCAGTAACATAGTTTATCTGCTTACTGCTTTCATAATTTTAAATAGTTTATGGAAGAGCAGACATGCCACTACCAAAGGACATTTATCCGAAAGCAATATTTTCTGTGTTCTTTTTTCAATTGTATTGCTCTATGTTTTCATTGCCAGTACTTTTTATCATTCTTCTCTCATCGGGATAGCTCATACACTTGATTATTCTGCTGTATTTTCCTTTTCGCTTTTCCCGGTCATGTTTTTTCTATATCAATGGTGGCTTATCAGAAAAAAAATATTGACAATTACAGAAAGGCGAAAATCAGAAACCCGGTTTTTATTGCTTTTTGCCGGTGCTAACCTCGGGCTGGCTTTGCTAACGCCAAAGGGCAAGGAACAGATTATTGCCATATTACTCGTTTTGTCGTTTTTGATATCAGCTATTATTACCGTTATAATTGAGAAACATAAGCCCGGGACCAACTATCTTATTTACACCATCATTGCAGTTATAGCGGCTGTTATTTTGTTTGAATTTGATAAATATAAAATTATATGCAACCCGAAAAGTTTTTTTCAGCCGCATAGTCTTTGGAATATTTTTATTGGAATATCGGCCTTTTGGTTTTACCTGTATATGCGTTCTGAAAAAATTCCGGTGGCATAAATTGAAAAATATAAACAATAAGCATGGTTACTATGGATAAAGTAGTGGTGAAGGTTCGATGGTGAACAATAATTGACAGAACTAAGCCCGGATGTATTACAATCTGAAAATTTAATGTTTAATAAATAAATCAAGATGCTTAACAAACTCATACACTTCTCTCTTAAAAACCGTTTACTGGTAGTGGCAATGGCTGCCCTGTTAATGGTGTATGGCGTTTTTACTTTGGTAAACCTGCCTGTAGATGTATTACCAGATTTAAACCGGCCAAGGGTAACTATTTTCCTTGAATCTAATGGCATGTCGCCCGAAGAAATTGAAGCCCAGGTTATATTACCTGTTGAAACTTCTTTGAATGGCGCACCCGGCGTAGAAGTAGTAAGGTCGGTGGCATCTCCCGGACTGGGTTTGGTATTTGTAGAGTTTGACTGGAATACAGACATCTACCGGGCCAGGCAGTTGACCGCAGAGAAAATACAAACGGTGCAATTGCCCAATAAGATTGTGCCTGTAATGGGGCCAATCAGTTCTGTTATGGGGCAATTTATGATGATAGCTGTTTCATCTGATAGTACATCTCCTGCAGATTTGCGAACGCTGAGTGATTTTGTTATCCGCAGAAGGCTGATGAGTGTTAAAGGCATTGCACAGGTAATTCCCATTGGCGGTGTACGGATGCAATACCAGGTTTTAATTTCCCCCGATAAATTACGGCAATATAATTTATCTGTTGGGGATGTTGACGAAGCATTACAGCTTACCAATATCAATACCACCGGTGGCTTTGTAAATGACAATAAAGGCTCCGAAGTATTGGTTCGTAATCTTGCACGGGCAAATACATTAGAAGATTTGGCCAATACAGTAGTTACCAATAAAAATGGCGCACCTGTACTGCTTCACCAACTGGCCGAAGTAAAATTTGGCGGCCCAATAAAAAGAGGTGATGGTTCCCTGAGTGGCAAACCTGCGGTAATACTTAGCATAGAAAAACAGCCGAATGCCAATACGGTTACTCTAACAGCAGAAATCATTAAAGCAATTGATGATATTAAAAAATCTGTTCCTTCTGATGTAAAAATTAATACGGATGTATTTCAGCAAAAACATTTTATTGAAAACTCCCTCACCAATGTGGAAGAGGCATTAAGGGATGGGTTTATCCTGGTAATTATCATTTTGTTTCTCTTCCTGCTTAATTTCAGAACCACCATCATTACACTTACCGCTATTCCTTTATCACTTATCATTACAGCCATAGTTTTTAAAATGTTTGGAATATCTATCAATACCCTTACACTTGGCGGCCTTGCCATTGCCATTGGAGAACTGGTAGATGATGCTATTGTAGATGTGGAAAATGTATTCCGGCGATTAAAAGAAAACTGGACAAGCCCCAATCCAAAGCCGCTAATGAAAGTAATTTATGAAGCCAGCAGTGAGGTAAGAAATTCTATTGTTTATGCCACTATCATTGTCGTCCTGGTATTTATTCCATTGTTTTACCTGCAGGGGATTGAAGGAAAAATATTTGCACCATTGGGAATTGCGTATATCACTTCCATCATAGCTTCTTTAGCTGTTTCACTTACCGTTACACCGGCTTTGTGCAGTTACCTGTTAGGTAAAAAAAGGCATCTCGACCACGTTAATCTTGCTTTCTGGAAAGGTAGAAAAAAACACACCCATACATTTGAAGAGGCAGAGCAGGAAAAACCTCATGGACGGACGATTGAAGAAGAAGCTCTATATGCATCTTCGCATGATGACAGCACTTTCGTGAAGTTCTTAAAACGGCAGGATATTAAATTATTGAAGATAGGATTAAAACGTCCTAAAATAGTTATTGGAATTGCAATTGCTTTGATTGTAGCTTCCATGAGCATCATCCCTTTTTTGGGAACAGAGTTTTTACCCCCATTTAATGAAGGAAGTTTTACCATTAACCTGTCCCTGCCACCGGGCACTTCGCTGGAGGAAGCCAATAAAACAGGAAGCATTGCTGAAAAAGAAATTTTAAAAGTAGATGGTGTGCAGCTTACTGCCCGCCGTACAGGCCGTGCTGAGTTAGACGAACATGCCGAACCGCCAAGCAACTCTGAAATTGAAGTAGCATTATACCCCGATAAAATTAGTAAGAGGGATAAAATACTTGCACAGATAAGAGAAAGACTGTCCGTATTAAAAGGCGTAACGGTAAATATAGGGCAGCCTATTTCCCATCGTCTTGACCATTTACTCTCTGGTGTGCGGGCACAGATTGCCATCAAAATTTTTGGAAACGATTTGGCTGATTTACGCAGTAATGCCGGCAAACTAAAAGATATTATCAGTGCAGTTCCCGGTGCTGTAGATGTACAGGTGGAAAAACAGGTATTGGTGCCCCAGCTAAGTATAAGAATAGACCGGGCGGCTGTGCAGCGGTACGGATTGCAGGTAGGTAAAGTAGCCGAGGATATTGAAATATTTTACAATGGTAAGGTAAGTACACAGATATTGGATGGGCAAAAAACATTTGATATAGTGCTGCGTACCACCGACAGTATCAGAAGCAATCTTGATGAAATCGGCAATACACAAATAGCTACCTCTGATGGTGCGCTGATTCCACTAAAACAAATCGCCCAAATTGAAATGGAAAGTGGTGTCAATTCTGTATATCACGAAAACACTTTAAGACGAATTGTAGTTTCCGCCAATGTTCAGGGCAGAGACCTTGGAAGCACGGTAAAAGAAATGCAGCAGAAGGTGAATGAACAATTACAACTTCCGCAGGGATATTTTCTGCAATGGGGCGGCCAGTTTGAAAGCCAGCAATCAGCTTCAAAGCTAATTACTATTCTGAGCATATTTTCTATTGCCGGCATCTTCTTGGTATTATACAGTCATTTCAAATCAAGTCGTATTGCGCTGCAGATTATGCTTAATGTACCGTTGGCGTTGATAGGAAGTGTGGTAGCCGTATTGCTTACCGGCGGTGTTTTTTCTATTGCTACTATGGTCGGGTTTATTACACTTACGGGTATAGCATCAAGGAACGGTATTATGATGATAAGCCATTACATACACCTTGTACAGCATGAGGGTGAAACTTTCAGTGATAAGATGATTATCCGTGGTTCGCTGGAAAGATTAGTGCCGGTATTAATGACTGCCCTGGTTGCGGCATTGGCTTTAATTCCTTTAACGATGGATGCCACTGCACCGGGAAAAGAAATTTTGTATCCCGTTGCTACTGTTATCCTCGGAGGTTTAATCAGCTCTACTTTATTAGATATGATTGTAACACCTGTTGTATTTAAACAGTTTGGCAAAAAAGCATTAGATAAGTATATAGCTGAACAAAATAAAAAAGATATGGAGTAACAGAGAAATAAAAGTAACCCTTACTAAAGGATAATTGCTTGTAAACAATATTGTCAACCTTTTAAAGTGAAAGCAATGAAATACAGATTTGTTATTTTGCTTCTTGTTACAGCTATTGTATCAGGATGCAGTACCGCCTACAACTTGTCGTATAATGATTACGACCAAACTGTGGACTTCAGTAAATACAAAACATTTTCCTGGATTCCACATACCGATAACGATAACACTCCTTATCATAACCAGATTATTTTCAATAATACCGTCAATTATTTTTCGCATGAACTGGCGGCAAGGGGCATGACTTTAGATAATGACAACCCGGATGTGCTGTTTGAACTGAAAGTAACAGAAAGTAAAAAAACCAGGACTGAACAGGTGCGTACTACAGTTCCCACAAACAATTATAATTATAATAATGCCTATCAGTACAGGGCCATTTCACCTCATAACCCCTATTATAATGTTAACCCAAGGGCTTATTATTATAACAGGCCATTAAATTACAATTATAACAGTTATACATATGGCTATACAACCAAAACGGTGGACTATATCCGGGGGGCTATAACTGTAAATGTCATTGACAGGAAACAAAATAAGTTTATTTATACTGCCATAGTGGAAGCCGATTTATACGACCCTTCCACTTTGCAAAGAGAATTACATCCGGCAGTGCATACACTTTTGGAGAATTTCCCGGTAAAGCCCCCTGCAACGGCAAAAAAAAGCAGAAGATGACGGCGTTCAATGAGATTAATTTGATTTAAAAAACAAAATATCATTTAAAACTTAAAATTATGAAACAGTTTTTTGCATTTGTTATGGTGCTGTTATCTGCATCATTTTTACAGGCACAGGATGTTATTACTTTACGTACAGGCGAAACTATTAATGCTAAAGTATCAGAAGTAGGTATTAACGAAGTAAGATATTTCAAGTCCTCTAATATTAATGGGCCGGTTTATGTTGCTATAAAAACAGACATTAGTCAGATAGTTTATGAAAATGGAAATAGCGACATATTTAATGCCACCGCACCACAGCCAACTACAGTAATTGTCCAGCAACCTCAAACTGTTTATGCAGAACAGCCAGTTCGCAGAAGAAACTTCTGGAACAGCGGTTGGAGGTATCCTGTCGTCGTTAGTCATATTGACCTTGGGCATCATGGCGGATATTATTATGGTGGTCATCACGGAGGTCATGGCGGGCATCATTAAGTATAAAACATGGGTCGGAGCCCTGCTTTGGTTTCCTTATATATAAGGAAACAGTTTCTGGAGCAGGGTTTCCGCACCCACCAACTGATAACTCCGTTTTAAGAAGTATTTAATTAGAGTAATTTTTAAAAAGTATTGTAGTGGAGCAAGCAAAATACATTCCGGCACTTCGATTCAAATGGCTTACGCCACTGTATGATTTTTTGATAAATATCACAATGCCAGAGAAAAAAATTAAACAAGCGTTAATTGCAACAGCAAATATTCCGCAAGGCGTAAAAGTGTTGGATTTTGGATGCGGTACAGCTACACTGACTATGATGGTAAAAGAAATGTATCCCGGGGCGAAGGTGACAGGGATTGATGTTGATAGAGAAATATTAGACAGGGCAATTGAAAAAGTAAAAGAAAAGAAGTTAGATATTTTTTTACTGGATTATGATGGGAGGCAGCTTCCCTTTCAGCACAATGCATTTGACAGAACTGTATCCTGCTTAGTATTTCATCATCTTGATACAGAAACAAAGCAAAAGGCTCTTGCAGAAATATTCAGGGTTTTAAATAAAGACGGGCAATTGCATATTGCGGATTTTGGCCGTTCAACATCATGGATTCAAAGAACACTTTTTAATATAATAAGAAGACTGGATGGATTTAAATCAACAGATGCAAATGCAAAAGGGTTATTACCTGAATTGATTTCAGATGCAGGGTTTGAACATGTAGTAATTAAAAAGCGTTTTAAAACCATGTTTGGAGAAGTACAAATAATCAGTGCTGAAAAAATATAAATTATAATAAACAATCTCATGAAAAAGAAATTTTATTTACTGCTTTTAATAATAGCAACAGCATTTTCTGTAACAGCACAGGAACAAAAGAAAGAGGAAGTTTGCTATAATCCTAACCTCGTAAAAGATACCAGCAAGAAGAGCATCAAGTCAATGGCTTATGCCATAGTAAACGGAGATAGTATAAAAATCAACTATCATTCTCCCGGCGTTCGTAAAAGAATTATATGGGGTGGCCTTGTTCCGTATGATGAAGTATGGGTAACCGGCGCACATGATGCCACTACAGTGGAGATGCCAAAGGCATTTGTTGTTAATGGCAAAACAATACCAGCCGGTAAATATGCCATCTTCACCATCCCTGGTAAAAATGCGTGGACAGTTATTATTAACAAGCAATGGCAACAACACCTGGCAACTGAATATGACGAAAAGGAGGATGTAGTAAGAATAAAAGTTAAATTAAGAGAAATTAGTCATACAGAAAGACTACAATATTTTATAGAGCCTGCAAAAGACAATGATGTAAAAATTGCAGTGGCATGGGAAAAGATTATTGTTGAGTTTATAATTAAAATAAAGTAACCGGCTATGGCAAAAAGCAAACACTACTACATCCGCAGAACACATCGTTGGCTCGGTGTTATACTCGGTATTCAATTTTTGTTATGGACAACTGGCGGCCTTTACTTCAGCTGGAGCAATATGGATGAAGTACACGGAGATTTTCAAAAAAGAAATACACCGCTGTTATCATCCAATATTTCATTGGTTTCCCCAACAATGGTTTTGAATACAATTAAAAAAGTTCACCGGTTAGATTCAGTTGTATCCATTCAATTGATTGAAATTTTGGGTAAGCCTTTTTACCAGATTCGTTCTATCAGTGCTAGTCATAACGAAGCTAATCATGAACATGACATACAGGCAATGAACCATCTTGCCAATGCAGAAACAGGCCGGCTCAGGGAGCCACTTACAAAAGAGGAAGCCATTGAAGTTGTAAAAAGACATTTCAATGGTGAACCTAAAGTAAAGTCAGTTGAATACTTAACTGATGCTGATAAACATCACGAATACAGGGAAAATCCTTTGCCTGCTTACGCCGTCACATTTGAACATCCATTAAAAGCCACTGTGTATGTAGCCAGCGAATTAGGAACTGTTCAAAAATTCAGGAACAATAAATGGAGAATATTTGATTTCTTATGGATGATGCACACAATGGATTATAAAGGCAGGGACAATTTTGGGAATATTCTTCTTCGCATTTTTTCAGTTTTCGGATTACTAACCGTTTTGAGCGGATTTATTTTAGTTTTTTCTACATATTTTAAAAAAAACAGATCATGAAAGAGTCATTTTACAATGAATACATTACACTTGAAAGAACCAATTGGTGGTTTTGCGTAAGAGAGAAGATTTTGGAGATCCTAATTAGACGTTATTGTATCATAGAGCCTAATTTAACGCCAAATATTCTGAATATTGGCGTTGCAGGTGGTGCTACTTCAGTTATGCTCTCCAAATTTGGTTCAATCGTTTCAACTGAAATTCATGAAGAGTGTAGAAATTTTGTCAACAATACTTTAGGGCTTTACTGTGTAAGTGATTCTGTTACACAAATGAGTTTTCCTGCAAACACTTATGATTTTGTATGTGCATTTGATGTTATTGAACATGTAGAAAACGACGTTCGGGCGATTGATGAAATATTTAGAGTTTGTAAACCAAACGGCTATATTGTGCTGTCGGTACCCGCGTATATGTCTCTTTGGAGTGATCATGATGTTATTAATCAACATTTCAGAAGGTATAATCACAACATGGTCAAGAAGTTATTAGTGAATCACACTTGTAAATTAGTGTTTCATACATACTTTAATTTTTTCCTGTTTTTCCCCATATATCTATTTAGGAAGGTGAAAAACGTTTTTTATACTAATAAAAAATCAGAACCAGTTTCGGATACATCTTATTTTAAAAATATTAGTATATTAACGTTTCTTTGTAAAACTATTTTTTCTCTTGATTTATTTTTTTTGAGAAATGGTTTAACTTTTAGTTGTGGAGTATCCTACTTTGTTATTCTTCAAAAGAAAAGTGATTAAGAATAGGGTACTAACTTTTTCTTCTTTATGTATGCAAGGAATATTAAGAAAAAGAAAGCAAAAGTATGTACAACTATCTTCTACACTATTTGTATTTCTGAAAGTGAAATCTGAATTGAATTTTTATTCCAAAATGGATGAAGTACACGGAGATTTCCAAAAAAGAAATGCACCGCTGTTATCATCCAATATTTCATTGGTTTCCCCAACAATGGTTTTAGATACAATTAAAAAAACTCACCGGATAGATTCAGTGATATCCATTCAATTGATTGAAATATTGGGTAAGCCTTTTTACCAGGTTCGTTGTATCAGCGCCATTAACAACGAAGCAAATCATGAACATGATATGCAGGCAATGAACCATCTTGCCAATGCAGAAACAGGTCAACTTCGTGGGCCATTGACAAAAGAAGAAGCTGTTGAAGTTGCACAAAGACGTTTCAATGGAGAGCCCAAAGTAAAATCAGTTGAATACCTAACGGTCACTAATAGTCATCATGAGTACAGGGAAAACCCTCTGCCTGCTTACGCCATAACCTTTGAGCATCCATCAAAAACCACCGTTTATGTAGCCAGTGAATTAGGAACTGTTCAAAAATTCAGGAACAATAAATGGAGAATATTTGATTTCCTATGGATGATGCACACAATGGATTATGAAGGCAGGGACAATTTTGGCAACTGGTTGCTTAGGGCATTCTCTATATTCGGACTACTGACAGTGTTAAGTGGATTTGCTTTATTCTTTGCGAGTACCAAACGCTGGAAGAAAAAAGCTACACATTTCCCAACTCTGAATTAGTATTAATATACGGGCTTTTGTTGTAAACTTTTATTGCAATTTAAAAATGAAGAAAGATATTAAAAAGCAAAGCACTAAAAACAAAAGGTCGATTCCAAAGGTTCTGAAATATGCCCTTTGGATTATTCTTGCTCTTTTTGTACTTGCAATCTTTGTTCTTATCATGCTTCTACAGAACATACACATTGAAAAACAATAAAGCCTGGTCTTATTTAAGACGTATAGGATTAGGTATTTAGTTCTCGAAGATATGAAAAATAGTTGCGCGTAACTAAAATAATTAGTAGTTTACAGCTAAATATATTAGTTATGTTCAAAGGGATTAATGCGATTGAGTTTTCGAAACGAT
>CABHOW010000074.1 GCA_902168225.1 uncultured Flavihumibacter sp.
TTAGGTTATACCTGCATGATTTGGCTTTTATATATCTTGGGTACTTGGGTAGGTTTATTGGCTACAAGCGGCACCAGCCATCTTGGTTTTGATACAGCTATTTCTGCATTGGCTTTTGCAAGTATTGGCATGATCATAACACCCGGAGGAATCGGGGCTTATGCGTTTTTCTTAGCCGAAGTATTAAGCCTAAAAGATGTTCCCAATGAAATTGGTTTAGCAAATGGTACTTTACAATGGTTTGCACAATTCATGATTGTACTGATCGTAGGTTTCATAAGTGTAGGTGCATTGGCTTGGTACAATAAAAATAAAAAATATGAAAGCAGTAACACCAATTAATGATAAAATACTCACACTTGTAGATCTGCAAAGACAAGTAGCTGCTTGGAAAGCAAAAGGCAAAACTGTTGCTTTTACCAATGGCTGTTTTGATATCCTACACGAAGGGCATATCTTCTCATTGTCTGCTGCTGCGAAAGAAGCCGATTATTTAATTGTTGCTGTAAATAGCGATAGCAGCGTAAAGCAATTAAAAGGATCCGATAGACCCATCAATAACCAAACGAGCAGGTCTCTATTACTTAGTCATTTAGCACTTGTAGATGCGGTTGTAATTTTTAATGAACCGACTCCGCTAGAAACGATTAAAGCATTACTACCTGATGTTATTGTGAAAGGTGGCGATTATACCATCGATCAAATTGTAGGTGCGAAGGAAGTAATGGCTGCTGGTGGAAGAGTGGTTATAAACCCCATCGTACCTGGATTTTCTACCACAGGTATCATACAACATATCAAAGCTTCTTACTCATAGTAGCTAAACTTTAATATTACAAATTGCTACTACTGCCTATATTTGAAATATGGCAAAAAAGAACCTTATTCAGCGAGATATTAGTTGGTTAAGTTTTAATGCAAGGGTATTGCAGGAAGCCAACGACCCTTCGGTACCTCTTAAAGAAAGAATTCGTTTTTTAGGTATATTTTCTAATAATTCAGATGAGTTTTTTCGAGTACGCGTGGCCACTTTGAAAAGGATGGTTGAGTTTGCAGAGAAACGCAGGAAATTGAATATGTACATGGAGGAAGATCCACAACAAATACTGGATCAAATACAAACCATTGTTTTAAAGCAGCAAAATGAATTCAATCGAATTTGGGATGGTATACAGAAAGAAATGAAGAAAGAGGAAGCCATAAGCCTTGTAACAGAGAAGCAACTTACCAAAGAACAACAGGTTTTTGTACAACATTTTTTTGATGAAGAAGTGCGTTCGAATATCATCCCCTTAATGATTGAATCCTTACCGCAACTCCCCTATCTGCGCGATAAAAGCATTTATTTAGGGGTGGTTATGCGTAAAAAAAATTCTGCCTATAATCAAAAATATGCACTCATAGAAATCCCCGCAAAAGCAGTAGGACGGTTCATTTTATTACCTTCAAAAAAAGAAGAGAAAAATATTATTCTTTTAGAAGATGTAGTGCGCTATAACTTACCCATCATATTCTCATATTTTGGATATGATTATTTCGAATCCCATATTTTCAAAGTAACTAAAGATGCAGAAATAGATCTGGATAATGATATCAGTTTAAGTTTTGCCGAAAGAATTGAAAAGGGCATTAAAAATAGAAGAAAAGGAAAGCCGGTTCGTTTTGTATATGATAAAGAAATGGATGCGGGTTTATTAGAATATTTGATACGCCGTTTAAGTTTGAATCGAAAAAGCAATATCATTCCCGGAGGAAGGATCCACAATTTCAGGCATTTTATGGATTTCCCCGATGTATTTAAGGCTAAGAGTACACGGCGCGCATCTTTTATCCCTAAAGTTTTAGAGCAAACACAACGCGTAACGGATATTATTTTGAAGCAGGATGTAATGCTCCATTTCCCATACCATTCTTTTAATCCGCTTATAGATCTGTTAAGGGAAGCCGCTATTGATCCGGATGTTACCTCTATCAAAATAACGGCATATCGATTGGCTTCTAATTCAAAGATTATTAATGCACTCGTAAATGCATCGAGAAATGGTAAAGAAGTGGTTGTAATGTTAGAACTAAAAGCTCGCTTTGATGAAGAGGCTAATTTAGAATGGAAAAGTATTTTAGAAGAAGAAGGTGTTAAAGTATTATTAGGTGTGCCGCAAATGAAAATACACGCCAAATTATGCATTATTAAAAAAAGAAAAGCGAATAGAACCATACAATATGGTTTTGTAAGCACAGGTAACTTGAATGAGAAAACAGCGAGGGTTTATGGAGATCATTGTTTGCTTACTTGCAATAGAAATGTAATGGCAGACATTAACCGTATTTTCCGTTATTTAGAAAACTGGAAAACCGGGCTCGCCTACCTAAAGCAATGCAAAACCCTGATCGTTTGCCCCACCGGAATGCGCACCCAATTAATGGCGCTTATCAACAAAGAAATAAAGCAAGCAAAAGCTGGTAAGGAAGCCAAGATTATAATTAAAGTAAACTCATTAAGTGACGCCCAACTCATCTACGAACTTTATAAAGCTGCAGCGGCGGGAGTTGAGGTTAAAATGATTGTAAGAAGTATTTTTTGTGCAGTACCCGATCATAAGAAGTTCAAAACTCCTATGAGTGCTATCAGTATCGTAGATGAGTACTTAGAACACGCAAGGGTAATGATTTTCCATAATAGCGGAGCGGAAAAAGTATACATCTCCAGTGCCGATTGGATGGTACGCAACCTTAATCACCGGGTAGAAGCAGCTATTCCCATTCTACACGAAGGGCTAAAAAAAGAAATAATTGATATTATCCACATACAATTAAGAGATAATGTGAAGGCAAGGGTATTAGATAGTGATTTAAACAACAACTACGTACCTTCCATCCGAAAAAAAAGGATTCGCTCTCAAATCGAAACCTACCATTATTTGTTCAAAAAAAACAACCTGAGTGAGGTTAGCAGCCATTGATATTGGAAGTAATGCGGCACGTTTGCTGATAGTGGAAATTGGGCACGATAAAGCAACCAATAAACCATTATTTAACAAATTAAATTTAGTGAGGGTACCATTACGATTAGGCTTCGACGTATTTGAGCATGGAGAAATTTCAAAAGAAAAGAGAGGTATGGTTTTACAAACAATGAAAGCATACAGTCATCTCATTAATGCCTATCAGGTGAAGCATGTAATAGCCTGCGCCACCAGTGCCATGCGTGATGCAGCCAATAGCGCCGATATTATTCGAAAAGTAAAACTGGAAACCGGCATCGAGATCGAGATAATCAGTGGCGATTTAGAAGCATCCATTATCTATGAGAACCATATTGCAGAGAATATGGATACCAACAATAGTTATTTGTATATAGATGTGGGAGGTGGAAGTACAGAATTGACTTTCTTTGCAGACGGTAAACTAATTTTCAAAAAATCATTCAATATTGGTACCATTCGTCTCTTGAAAGATATGGTTGATGACGATAAGTGGAATGAAGTGAAAGATTTTGTAAAAGCAAAAACCAAGGGATACAAAAAATTAATTGCCATCGGTACAGGGGGTAACATCAATAAAGTTTTTTCACTAAGTAAAAAGAAAGATGGAAAACCGTTGAATTTGGAACTACTGAAAGATTATTATAAGGAAATCGCAAGCTTTTCATTAGAGGATAGGATTAATATTTATAAGCTTCGTGCGGATAGAGCCGATGTGATCGTACCGGCTTTACAGATTTATATCAATGTAATGCGCTGGGCAGAAGCCGAGGATATTTATGTTCCTAAAATTGGATTGGCCGATGGTTTAATTCAACATTTATATTACGAACTGGAAGAAAAACGCTTACAAGCAGCACGTAACTAGCCATGAGCACACCGATTAAAAAAGTAACAACGCATACCCTGCAAAAGCTTAAAATAGCCGGCGAGAAAATAGCCATGATCACTGCTTACGATTATTCCTTTGCACGTATTTTTGATACTGCAGGTATAGAAGTTATTTTAGTTGGCGACAGCGCCGGCAATGTTATGGCCGGCCATGAAACTACCATCGCAATTACCCTCGATCAAATGATCTATCATGGGCAATGTGTAGTAAAAGCTGTGAACAGATCCTTGGTAGTAATCGATCTTCCTTTTGGTTCGTATCAGTCTAACTCAGATGTTGCACTGGCATCAGCCATTAAGGTAATGAAAGAAACCGGTGGGCATGCCATTAAGCTGGAAGGTGGCGAAGAAGTAACCGAAAGTGTACAACGAATCGTAAGTGCAGGTATCCCTGTTATGGGTCATATCGGTCTTACCCCACAATCCATCTATAAATTCGGAACCTATAATGTACGTGCCAAAGAAAAAGCCGAAGCCGATAAATTAATAACAGATGCAAAAGCATTGGAAGATGCAGGATGTTTTGCCATTGTACTGGAAAAAATTCCGGCTGCGTTAGCGAAAGAGGTTAGTAGCCGGTTAGCCATACCAACAATCGGTATTGGAGCGGGAAATGGTTGCGACGGACAAGTATTGGTTATGCATGATCTATTAGGTATCAATAATGAATTTAATCCTCGTTTTATTCGGAAATACTTACAACTCGAAAACCAAATTACGGAAGCCGTTCAACAGTATATTAAGGATGTAAAATCCACCGATTTTCCCAACGAAACGGAATCTTATTGAGTTTTACCGATATACTTGACATATTCATCCTTAATTTTTCTTCGTTTTTTAGCCATTTATTACATTGCATAAAAAGCTAGTTTCTGTTACCTATCAACCATAAAAAAACAGTTATTCCCGTTATAGCACATATCGCTGCTTGGATCTGTTTTTTTGCACTACCCTACTTGGTTTTTTTTCCCCGACTAAGAGAATTTAATATGAGCAATTATATGCTCACCGTTATTATTTGTAACAATATCTTTCTTGTTTTTTTCTATTACCTCAATACCCAAGTACTGATTCCTAAATTGCTGGTAAAAGAGAAATGGTTTTGGTATGTTTTAGCTACTTTGGCCTGCCTAATTTTCTTTCTATATATCCCAAGAGAAATAGCTCGTTTACTGGTTCCTCCGGATCCTCAAACCAATATACCTCCTTATATCAGAAACCCAGCATATAAGGGTATGATACGAGGGGGAGTTGGGCCTCGCAGACGACCTTTAGCAGATCCTTACAATACAGTCATTTTTTTACTTGTATTCACTTTTGGTACCTGTGTAAGTGTGGTACAACGTTGGTTACAAACAGAACAAAATAGAAAAGAAACCGAGAATGAAAAACTAAATACAGAATTATCCTTTTTAAAATCACAAGTAAATCCTCATTTCTTTTTCAATACACTCAATAATATCTATTCCCTTGCTATCGTAAAAAGTGATAAAACAGCTACCGCGGTTCTCAAGCTCTCCTCTATCATGCGCTATATATTAGCAGAAACAGAGCAGCGATTAGTACCTCTCCAAAATGAAATTGATTTTATCCATAATTATATTGAATTGCAGCAGGTAAGACTCACTAATAAAGTGAAAGTACATTTTGATGTTAGCGGTAATACCGGCGAATTATTGGTTGCCCCACTTATTTTCATCGCCTTTGTGGAGAATGCTTTTAAATATGGGATCAGTACCAAGGAAGAGAGTGTGATCGATTTTTCTTTACAAACAGTAGCTAATGAAATCGAGTTCACTGCAAGAAATTTCATCATTCAATCCGAAAATAATTTACAAGAAAATACAGGCATAGGGATCAATAATGTGAAACGCCGCTTAGAGTTACTTTACCCGGAAAAGCACCATTTATCATACGGGGTGAAAGACGGGTTTTATTCTGTTAACCTTACGATATATACATAAATGATTAAATGTATTGCGATCGACGATGAACCATTAGCGCTACAAGTAGTAAAAGAATTTTGTAGTCGCATTTCTTTTTTACAGCTCGAACAAATTTTTACAGATACCGACGAAGCTAAAAAATACATCGAACAAAATAAAATTGATGTTCTTTTTTTGGATATTCAAATGCCGGATATCAATGGGCTTCAGTTTTTTACATCACTAATTGAAAAACCAATTGTTATTTTTACTACTGCCTATCGTGATTTTGCAGTAGAAGGCTTTTCTGTTGATGCGGTAGACTATCTTTTAAAACCTTTTGAATACGACCGTTTCTTAAAAGCTTGTTATAAAGCAAAAGAGTATCTAGAGTTTTTAAGCACACAGGAATTACAATTAAACTCATTGTTTATTAAAGTAAACTATGAGATCATGAAAGTTAACCTAAAAGATATCGAACTAATAGAAGCACTGGATGATTATATTAAGATTTATATCAAACCAAATCCGGTACTTACATTAATGACACTTAAAAATATTCAGGAGAAATTACCGGCAAGAGATTTTCTAAGAGTACATCGCTCATTTATCATACCGATCCATAAAGTAGAAAAGTTCAGTAAAACAAAAATATGGATTGCCAATAAAGAAATACCCATCGGTAGTAGCTATGGAACAGTATATGAACAACTACTGGCTGCTTCAAAAATGAATTCATAATGCCGATATGCATACCTTTGCGCCAAATACATGGCGATGGATTTCTTGCAATCATTAGGCATCGATGATGCTATTTCCGGTAATCATAGTTTACCTTCTTACTCACCAACAGATGGTAAGCGTATTGGCGCTGTAGCCCTAACTACTAAAGAAGAATACGATATAGCTGTTCAAAAATCCCGGCAAGCTTTTGTGGAATGGCGAAACTGGCCGGCTCCAAAAAGAGGTGAGATAGTACGTCAGGTAGGTGAGGCACTTCGTACCTATAAAGAGCCATTAGGAAAATTAGTGAGTTATGAAATGGGTAAGAGTTTACAGGAGGGCTATGGCGAAGTACAAGAAATGATCGATATCTGCGATTTTGCGGTAGGGTTATCACGTCAGTTATACGGATTAACCATGCATAGTGAACGCCCACAACACCGTATGTATGAACAATGGCACCCTTTAGGTATCGTTGGCATTATTTCAGCATTCAATTTCCCGGTAGCCGTTTGGAGCTGGAATGCCGCGCTAGCATGGGTTTGCGGTAATACCACTATTTGGAAGCCAAGTGAAAAAACGCCTATTTGTGCAGTAGCTGTGCAAAAAATCGTCAAAGAAGTATTCGAGCGCAATCATGTTCCTCAGGGGGTTGATACGGTAGTACAAGGTGGTAGAGATTTGGGGGAATGGTTAAGTAATGATACACGTATCCCGCTGATTTCTGCAACAGGTTCTACCAGAATGGGCAAAGCTGTTAATGAAGCTGTTGCCAAAAGATTAGGAAAAACGATTTTGGAACTGGGGGGTAATAATGCCATGATTATTTCAAAAGATGCCGATCTAGACATGGCACTTATTGGCGCTATATTTGGAGCAGTTGGTACAGCCGGACAAAGATGTACCACCACAAGGCGGCTCATTATTCATTCCTCGGTTTATGAAACATTTACCCAAAAACTGGTAAATGCATATCAACAATTGAAAATAGGTGATCCGCTAAATAGTGCGCACCATGTGGGGCCATTGATTGATAAAGATGCTGTAAACATGTATTTACAAGCCATTGAGGCATGTAAAAAAGAAGGTGGTAAGTTTTTGGTAGAAGGAGGTGTATTATCCGGTGAAGGGTATGAAAGTGGCTGTTATGTAAAACCCTGTATTGCAGCAGTAAAAAATGAATGGCCTATTGTTCAACATGAAACATTCGCGCCCATTTTGTATGTGATGCCTTATGAAACGATTGATGAAGCTATTGCTTTACAGAACAATGTGCCACAAGGTTTATCTTCAACTATAATGACCCTCAACATACGAGAAGCAGAACAATTCTTATCGGCTGCAGGAAGCGATTGTGGAATTGCCAATGTTAATATTGGAACAAGTGGGGCCGAAATAGGCGGGGCATTCGGAGGAGAAAAAGAAACGGGAGGCGGCCGTGAGAGTGGAAGTGATGCTTGGAAAGCCTACATGCGCAGACAAACCAATACTATTAACTGGGGAAAAAATTTACCATTGGCACAGGGGATACAATTCGATTTTTAGGGGAATTACTACAAATTTGGTGAACTAAGACTACTACCTTTATAACATTATGGTTTTTGCCCCATTTCCCGCAAACGAAACCGCTAGGCTAAAAGCCTTGTATAGCTTAAATATTTTAGATAGCCTACCCGAAAAAGATTTTGATGATCTTACAAATCTGGCATCTGCCATATCAGGTATGCCAATTTCATTAATTAGTTTGGTAGATAAAGATAGGCAATGGTTTAAAGCTAAAAATGGGATCAATGCTACCGAAACATCCAGAGAGTTGTCTTTCTGTGCTCATGCCATTAATAATCCTAATCAAGTTATGATTATACCCGATGCTAGGCAAGATTACCGTTTCTCCGATAATGCTTTGGTATTAAATGATCCCCATGTTATTTTTTATGCCGGTTTTCCCATCACCAACGATTCCGGTATGGCTTTCGGTACACTATGTGTGATCGATAATAAACCAAACGCATTAACAGCGCAACAACTAAACGCGCTAAGCATATTATCGAAGCAGGTATTGAATTTATTGGAACTACGTAAGAAAAATATTTTATTGGCTGAACAAGAAAAAGAACGAAATCGACTCATCAGTATTTATGAACGTACCAATGCTAACGCAAAAATAGGTTGGTGGGAAGTAGATTTTGAAACCGGAGAAATTGAATGGTCGCCCATTACCAAAAGCATACATGAAGTTCCTGAAAATTATATTCCCACAATAAGCGAAGCCATCAATTATTATAAAGAAGAGCATAGAGCAATAGTTTCAGAAGCTGTTATTAACTGTTTACAATATGGTACTGCTTATGAATTTGAGTTAGAATTAATAACTGCCAAAAATAAAACTATATGGGTAAGTGCTATTGGAACCCCTGAGTTCACAGAGCCGGGTGAAACCATACAGTTGCATGAATCATTTAAAAGCCTTATGCATGTTTCGCCGCTCAGACAAGTAAAGAAAATGAATGGTACTTTTCAAGAAATTACAGCTAGGAAAAAGAACGAGCAAATGCTTGAGCACAGAAATAGGGAATTACAGCAGCTCAACGACTTAACATCTATTCAAAACACCAGATTACAAAACTTTGCCCATATTATATCACACAATATCAGATCACATATAACGAATATGAGTGGCGTTATTCAATTGGCAGATAATGATCAAATACATGCAGGTGATATGATTTTTGATGTATTCAAAAAAAGTGTAGCCGGTCTTGAGGAAACTATTTCCAACTTAAATGAAGTAATATATATCCAATCGAATTTGAATGTACCTAAAAAACAGTTGGTACTGCAAGAGGAATTGAAAAAAATAATAACACTACTTCACCAACAAATACAAGACTCAAAGGCTGAGATACAAATTGGCGGGAACTGTTCTGAGTTAACAACTAACCCCGCTTATTTTGAAAGTATTTTACAAAACCTAGTGTCGAACGCTATTAAATATCGCTCACCGGATAGGCTACCCGCTATACAAATCAACCTAACGCAGGAGCAAGAGTATATCATTCTAGAAGTAATCGATAATGGTTTAGGAATAGATACACAAAAATATGGTGCTCGAATTTTTGGAATGTATAAAACCTTTCACAGAAATAAAGATGCCAAAGGATTAGGGCTTTTTATTACTAAAACACAAGTGGAGGCTTTACATGGCAAAATAGAACTTACAAGTACTGTAAATGTAGGTACTAACTTTAGAGTGTATTTTCCAATAGAAAATTAACAGCTATAAAAAACAGTTTACAGAAAAATGATGATACATATTTTTCTGATAAAACCCTGTTCCATAATGAACGGTAAATTTTTTAAATAATAATCCAAAGCCGGTAGCAAACCCATTCAAAGCATTAGGGCCATTACTAATATTTAGATCTTTCCCTCTTAGAAAATTATATCCCGCATACCATTCGAGTGCATTGGCTATTCTATACTGGCCACTGAGCAGTAAATGTGACCCTATTTTCCCAAAAAAATTATTGTTGTCAACCGCCAAACTAGTCCCTGCATTCGTTTGCTCGTTACCGATAGATGTAGACCGTTGAAGTTGTTGCGCAGTTAAAGAAATTTGTAATGGCACACCGGTGAATGCATAACTGATACCTGCTTGTAAATCGAATGGAAGTTCTTCTTTGATGCCATTAGGTTCATAAGTAGTAAGTTGAGTACCCATATTTTTAACCAATAGAGAGGCTTGTAAACCCTTACTGGTGTCGTAATAAATAATACCGATATCTACACCTACACCCGATGCCCGATATTGCCCGTAATGAGATTGTAGAAATTTTAAGGCAACCCCTAACCTAAAATGATCCTTATACTCGGTAGAAGCCATCATCTGTATAGCGTAATCTGCTGCTTTAAAGTAACCAAGGTTATTACCGGCAGCATCGGTTTGCATGATAGTGCCATAATCTAAAAATTGAATCCCTCCCCCAACAGTAATTTTTTTCCACTTTGTATCGATTCCGGTAACTAATCCTAATTGATTAATGCCTGCTAAAAAAGCATTATAAGAGGTGCTGATTTGCCTGCTCATATCAGCATTAAGCAGTGCAGGATTAGCCCAGGCATTTGCCACATCTTTATTAAAAGTGGTGATATTAATGCCACCCAGGGCAGATTGTTGGGCGCTGTTGGGTAATTTAAGAAAGCTAAATGAAGCATTACCACCTAATGTTTGCGAAAATAATTTTGTAAATAATAGTATAAAAATTGAACAAAATAGAAGGGCCCTCATGTTATAAAACTAAAAAAAATCCCCCATAGAAATGGGGGATGTTACCTTTAAAACAACCAACATGAAATATCTGTTGATTACATATTTACAATTTTGAGATAATTAAGTTCAAAACACGGATGAAATTTTATTAATGTTACACGATAGCATGCTCTAAAACCTGCTGCATGGTTTTAACATATTGAAATTGAATACCTTTTATGAAATCACCCTCAATTTCCTCCACATCTTTTTTATTAGCAGCACAGAGTAAAATTTCCTTTAAACCGGCTCTTTTAGCAGCGAGTACCTTCTCTTTAATACCACCAACCGGCAGTACTTGTCCGCGAAGCGTAATCTCCCCCGTCATGGCTAAAAATGGCTTTATTTTTCTACCGGTGAAAGCCGATACCAAAGAGCTCAGCATCGTAATACCGGCGCTGGGTCCGTCTTTAGGCACAGCGCCTTCCGGAACATGAATATGTACATTCTTCTTACCAAACAGCTCGGGATCGATACCTAATTTTTTAGCATTCGCATGAATATAACTCAACGCAGTAGTGGCACTCTCTTTCATTACATTACCTAAATTTCCGGTTAGTTTTAGTTCTCCTTTACCATCACTCAGTATAGTTTCAATAAATAATATATCCCCACCAACATAAGTCCAGGCAAGCCCTACAGCCACCCCGGGCATATTGGCTGTTTTATAGATCTCGTTATTATAGCGTGCTTGTCCGAGAATCTTTTCAATGTCTGCAGCTGTAAGTGTATGTTTCAATTTACCTTTCAGCGCCATCTCTTTAGCCTGATATCGCATAATTGAAGCCAACTGCCGATCTAACTCTCGAACACCACTCTCGCGGGTATATTCTTCAATAATTTTTTCGATCACCTTATCACTGATCTTAAATTGTTGGTTAGCCAACCCATGTGCTTCTTTTTGTTTGGGTACTAAATGCCTTTTCGCTATTTCTGTTTTCTCTTCCACAGCATAGCCGCTTAAATCAATGATCTCTAATCTATCCCTTAATGCGGGTTGTATATTTTGAAGATTATTGGCCGTAGCAATGAATAACACTTTACTAAGATCATACTCGAGCTCCAAATAATTATCGTAGAACGAATTATTCTGTTCCGGATCTAATACCTCTAATAAAGCAGAGGAAGGATCTCCTCTGAAATCATTCCCGATCTTATCAATCTCATCCAATATCATTACAGGGTTTGAAGATTTACATTTTCGCAAATTTTGTAATACCCTGCCCGGCATAGCTCCTATATAAGTTTTACGATGACCTCTGATCTCGCTTTCATCATGTAAGCCCCCCAAACTAAAGCGAACATATTTTCTGCCTATGGCATGCGCAATAGATTTGCCTAATGAGGTTTTACCGATTCCGGGAGGGCCGAGAAAGCATAGGATAGGGCTTTTCATATCTCCTTTAAGTTGCAAAACGGCCAAATACTCCAGAATGCGGCTTTTGATTTTGGACATGCCATAATGATCTGCATCCAATATTTTTTTTGCGTTTTTTAAGTCGTATTTATCCGCTGTATAATTTTCCCAAGGCAGATCCAACATTAAATCCAAATGATTATACACAACAGAATAATCCGGTGTTGAAGGATGCATCCTTTCTAACTTTTGAATGCCTGTTTTAAAAGCCGCTTTGGCAGTTTCAGGCCATTTTTTTGTTTCTGCTTTCTTCTTCATTTCGGATATTTCCCTTTCATTGGAATCTCCGCCAAGCTCTTCTTTTATACTTTTGAGTTGCTGTTGTAAGAAATAATCTCTTTGTTGTTTATCTAATTCTGTTCTCGTTTTATTAGTTACCTTATTTTTTAGTTCTGCAAATTGCAGCTCCCGTTGTAGAATTTGCATGAGTTTTACAGCACGCTCATTGATGTCTTGCATCTCCAATAATTGCTGTTTCTCCTGTAATTCAGAGTTTAAATTACTGCTTACAAAATTGATAAGGAATGATGCATTTTCAATATTTTTCAAAATGATGGCAGCCTCGGTTGGCAAATTAGGCGACAGCTGTACTATTTGTGAAGCCAGGTCTTTGATGCCACTTACGTATGCCTGAAAATCTGCTGTGTCGGGTGCCTCTTCTTCTTCTAATAGGCGTATGGCAGCTTTAAAATAAGGGTCCTCACTCACCATTGCTGTCCATTCAAATCTCTTTTTACCCTGAATAATGATCGTGGTACCGCCGTCGGGCATTTTGATCAATTTTACAATTTTTGCCACCGTTCCAATTTTACAAAGATCGCCCGGTTCCGGCTCCTCAATATTGGCATCTTTTTGTGCCAATACGCCTATCAGTTTATCCCCTTTATACACATCACTGACCGCCTTTATACTTTTATCCCTGCCAACGGTAATGGGAATAACTACCCCGGGAAATAAAACGGTATTACGTAAGGGTAAAATAGTTAGGTCTGTTGGAATAACCAAGGCTTTATCTTGCTCTGTTTCTTGCTCATTAATAGGAATTATTGGCACAAAATCGGTTTCGTCTTCTCCCAAAAAATTAAACTTATTCTTTACCATGTTTTAGTATTTGTGTCAAGCTGACAAATAAACCCTCAATAACGAGGTGTAGAAGGTAGTCAATATTAATGCCATTTAGCTTTTTAAACGATTGATGGTACAAACTGGCACAAAAAAAATCCTCCCGTAATTTCGGGAGGACCTTCTTGCAAGAAGTAATATTCGTAACAGGTACTTAATTACATTTTCTTAGCAGCAGTATCTACTTTCTTAGCAGCAGTATCTACTTTTGCAGCAGCAGTGTCTACCGTTTTAGTAGCAGTGTCAACAGTAGCAGCTTTTGTAGTGTCAGCAGCAGCTTCAGTTTTTTCACCGTTAGAACATGCAGTCATTAAACCTGCAACAGCAAGGATAGCGAATACTTTTTTCATTGTACTTGTTTTTTTTGATTATTGGGCGCAAAGATAGTATTTGGTTCCGTTTATGCAAGTTTTAACGATATTTTTTTATTTTTTTCTAAAAAATATCCGTATAGGAACACCTGAAAAATTAAAATTTGCTCTTAGTTGGTTTTCTAAATAATTCTTATAAGGTGTTTTTATGTCGTCCGGGAAGTTCGTAAAGAAAGCAAAGGAAGGTACCTGTGTGGGCAATTGAGAAACGAATTTTATTTTAATGGAATGCCCGCGTACAACAGGGGCATGATAATTGGCAACAGCTTTCAGCATCACATCATTCAATTTGGATGTAGGTACTTTACGCTGTTTGTTCTCATAAACCTGCAGTCCGGTTTCAATGGCTTTAAAAATCCTCGTTTTTTCTTTAACGGAAATAAATAGAATGGGCACATCACTAAAGGGTGCCATTTTCTTTTTTAGTACCTGTTCATAATCCCGCGCTGTATTGGTTTCTTTTTCAACCAAATCCCACTTATTCACCAATACTACAATACCTTTTCCTTTACGCGCCGCTAAGGCGAAAATGGTTATATCCTGCGCGGTAATTCCTTTATCTGCATCTAATACAAGCAAACACACATCTGCTTCATCCATCGCTTTGATGGCACGGATAATGGAATAAAACTCGAGGTCGTCTTTTTCCTTACTTTTTTTACGAATACCTGCTGTATCGATTAAGATAAATTCTTTTTGAAATAATTTATAGTGCGTGTGAATGGTATCGCGTGTAGTGCCTGCAATATCACTTACAATTGTACGCTCCTCGCCTATTAAGGCATTAAGTAAGGAAGATTTACCCACATTAGGTTGACCAATAATGGCGAATTTAGGTAGTTCATTTTCGCGCACCGTATCTTCTGCAGCATCTTCGGTGATATTGATGGCAACAGCATCTAATAAATCTCCGGTACCACTACCGGAAATACTGCTAATAAAAAAAGTATGTTCAAAACCCAAACTATAAAATTCTGTGGCTTCTAACTCACGCGTACCGTTATCTACTTTATTTACAACCACAAATACAGGTTTACTGCTTCTGCGTAAAAGATCTGCCATGGCCTCATCTAAGTCAGTAATACCGGTTGCTACATCTACCATAAAGATGATCGCATTGGCTTCGTCGATAGCAATTTTTACTTGCTTGCGAATTTCTATTTCAAAAATATCTTCACTTGCCGGTACGAAACCACCGGTATCGATAAGATTGAAAGATTTGCCATTCCAATCGGTTACTCCGTACTGCCGATCGCGGGTAACACCACTGATATCATCTACGATAGCTTTACGCTGTTCTAATAAACGATTAAAGAAAGTACTTTTACCAACATTCGGTCGGCCTACGATTGCAACAGTGTAACTCATGGTTTAAAATTTAGGTGATCGCCCCATTACTGGTAGCCATATTCTTTTAATTGTAAATCGTTATCGCGCCATTTGGGGCGAACTTTTACAAATAGTTCTAAAAATATTTTTTGTTGAATAAATGCTTCAATATCTTTTCTGGCATGAGTGCCTATGGCTTTAATCATTTTACCCCGCTCACCTATCAAGATGGCTTTTTGTGTTTCGCGATGAACAATGATATCGGCTTGAATTTTTACAAGATTTTCTTTCTCTTTAAATTCATTTATTAATACAGCGGTATGATAAGGGATCTCATCTTCAAAGAGTTCATAAATTTTTTCTCTTATCATTTCAGCTACAAAGAAGCGGGTTGGTAAATCACTTAGATCATCTTCGCTATAAAAAGGGTTTCCTTCGGGTAATAATTCAACGATCTTATGAATCAGTTTGGGAACATGTATTTTTTCCAGTGCTCCAATTTTAACAATAGAGGAGCCATAACTTTTGGCTGCAAAAAATTTCTCAGCCGCGGCAATTTTACCATTACCGGCAATATCAATTTTATTTAAAACGATCAGTGCCGGCACTTTTAATTTTAGCGCAGAAAAAATGGTATCGTTCTCTTCTAGTGAATCATTTACATCTACCAATAATAAGGCAAGGTCTGCATCTTCCAAGGCGCTTTTTACAGCCGCCATCATTTTTTCATGTAACTTATACTTAGGGTCAATAATACCCGGAGTATCTGAGAAAATAATTTGGTATTCGCCGGGCTTATTGAGGAAAGCTTTAATACGGTGGCGGGTAGTTTGCACTTTGGGTGAAACAATGGCCATTTTTTCTCCGATAAGCGCATTTAATAAAGTGCTTTTGCCTGCATTTGGCCTACCGAATATGTTTACAAATCCTGCTTTCACAATAAATTACCCCATTTAATGGGGGTGCAAAGGTACGGAATAATGGTGGGATGCTATTAATGGGATAGTGTATTAACATTTTTAGGTTTCAAAAAAAGTTGATAAATAACGATGCTTTCTTGTTTTTGGCGATAACAGTCTATTAAATTTATAGACTATTTTTGTATTCTCAAATCTTATACTAAATACTATTAAATTTATCCATCATGCTATCTAAAAAAAACTTTCTGGTATTATCGCTACTATTAGTTAGTAGATTGCTTTATGCCCAACAACCGACAGATGAAACATTCGTCATCGAAAATTATTACAAAGCAAAATGGGGCTACGCAGAAGAATTTTTAGCCCTCTATAAAAAAAATCATTATCCCCTTTTGAAAAAAGCACAAGAGAAAGGCGATATTATTTCAATTACGATTGAAAAACCGCGCCAACATGCATCGGAAGAAAGCCGATGGGACTATCGCGTTACCCTTGTGTTTAAGAATATACAAGCTGCTTTCGATCCTAACCTTACCGAGCCTTACAAAAAAGCGCTATATCCCGATTTAGAAAAATTAAAAAAAGAGGAACAACACCGGTTCGAAATTTTATTGGCCCACTGGGATGTAGAAGTAAGTCCTGTACCCTTGGATAAATGATTTAGGGAATGATATAAATTTTCATATCAACAAGTATAGATTCTTGCATTTGAAATATTAGATTTATAATTACAATTGTAATCCTTGAAACCTCGAATTTCACCACTACCTCTTGAAGAGACTTCTGCGGAAGTACAAGTTGCATATGATCAACATAAAGCCTTGTATAATGGCCGTATTACCAACATGAAATCTACACTTGGTTATTCATATAATGCATTTCAGGCTTATATGCAATGGTACCCGCTTTATGAAGATGTGAAGACAATTTTGGGTGATCGGCTATCACCGCTTTATGCATGGTCTATTTCAGAAGCTGCAGACTGTCCTCTATGCAGTACTTATTTTCGAAAAATAATAATTGATAGTAATGAAAATCCGGAAGCTTTAGTGCTAACGAAAGAAGAAAAAGACTTACTTAGTTTTGGAGCAACTATGGCCCGTTATAAAGGATTTGTTCCGGATGAAATTTTTGAACCGATCCGCCAACAATATTCCGACAAGGAAATAGTTGTACTTACCGCATTTGCCGGTATCATGATCGCAACCAATATTTTTAATAATGTAATTCATACAGAGATCGATGACTATCTCGATGTCTATAAAAAAAATCTTTGACAAAATAATAATTACCCATGTTGCTTACAGATCAGGTTGCATTTATTACAGGCGCAGCTCACGGACAAGGCAGGGCTACTGCTATCGCATTAGCGAAAGAGGGAGTACATATAGCAGCTTTTGATGTGGCTAAACCCCTTGCTTACCCGGGCTATCCATTAGCCTCGCCGGATGAACTTGCTTCTCTTAAAATTGAAATTGAAAAACTAGGCACCAAATGCATAACTTTTCAAGGAGATGTTCGCATTGATGTAGATGTAAAAAAAGCAGTGCAGGAAACAGTTTCTTTTTTTAACCGGATCGATATTTTATTTAATAATGCCGGTATATGCGCTTACGGCTTGGCACATGAGTTAACTGAAGATGCATGGGATACTATGCTAGATATTAATCTTAAAGGAGCTTGGCTTACCGCCAAACATATTATTCCCGTTATGATCGGTCAGAAATCAGGAAATATTATAAACAACTCATCCATTGCAGGCTTGCGTGGTATGAACCGCCTCAGTCATTATGCAGCTTCTAAATGGGGACTCGTAGGTTTAACGAAATCATGGGCCATTGAATTAGCGCCACATAATATTAGGGTAAACTCTATTCACCCTACAGGGGTTAACACACCTATGAATGATGGACTAGCCACATTAGAAGGAAAAACTATCGAAGAAATTGCAGAAGCTTCAGCCGGAAATTTGTTACCCGTTCCTTGGATTGAAGCAGAGGATGTTGCGAATGCTGTGCTCTATCTTGTTTCCGAAAAGGCCCGATTTGTAACGGGTTCTCAGTTTGTAATTGATGCAGGATTATTAACACGCTAAACGCAACATTTATTGAAGTGCTAAAAGTATTCACCTCTTTTACTTGATTGTATTTCTTATTACTTTTTCATTGGTTTTTAAATTACAAATAAATATATGCTTCCTCTAATTTTAATAGGTTGAAGTTTTTCTGGAGAAAGTCACTATGATAACTCATGCCCCCTTTTTTAAAATTCTATAATGAAACCGATAGTAGGCGTAACGATAGGATCGTTGTTATTCAAGTAAGTAGGAATGCCATTACTTCCATCGGCCTTAATGGGTTGACCATCAGTAGTAAGAAAATTTTTATTATCCGGAGTACGTTTGAATGTGTACGATTGAACTGCAGGGTTTTTGGCTGCATACCAATTGGTAACATCAAGAAAAAGATCGATCGTGGTTTTTTTAAGATTCCATTTCTTATCTATCCTAACATCACTACTATTAAATGCGCCTAAACGAAGTGTGTTTAATTTGGTATAATCGAAAATGCCTTGTCCTTGTGAAAGGAAATTCGTTCTCGACGCAACTTCATCATAAGGTGTATACGGACTACCACCTTGGTACCTGAACTTTACACCAAGTTCCCAATTTTTAGGAAACTTGAAGCCCCAGGTTATACTAAGCAAATGCCGATTATCCCAATTACTAGGTAATAATATACCGTTAGTTCCACTGTATTTACTTTGATAAAAAGTGTAAGAAAAAATACCAAAAAAGCGTTTGGTCAATTTTTTTTGAGCAAATAACTCTATACCATAAGCTTCGCCTTTACCATTTGTACTCACAGGTTCATTACCTAATACATTAAAATCACTTCCAAGATTTGCCAATGAAATATCTTGGCGAATTGAAATGGGAACATTATTGTATTGCTTATAAAAACCTTCAACGGTAACCCTGGTTGCGTCATTTGGCAGGTATTCAATACCCGCTACATAATGGTTGCTTTGCTGGTAACTAGCCGTCTTATTTACGAGCAATCCATTATTATCGGCATAGCCAAGAATTGTGTAAGGTGGTAATTTAAAATAACTTCCAACAGCGGCATTAATGGTCCATTTGTCGGCTAGCATATAGCTTAATGATACTCGCGGAGACAATGTTTTTAAAGGATCCTTTCCTGTTTCTGTAAAACTATTCATATCAGTTCGAATGCCGGCGCTTACACCTAATCTATTATCCATAAACCTTTTACCAACTTGAACAAAGGCACCATAACGTAAAAAGTTAGGTAAGGGACTGGTAAAATTATAGATAACAGCAGGCTGTACAATATTGCCATTGTTATCAACAATTTTTTTTCGTATCACACTAAAAGTTGTATTGCTATAATCTGCTAATTGAGCAACAGCGCCATACGTAAATTTCCAACCCTTAATTGTTTGATTGATATCCAGCCTTAATTTATTTTCTGTTTCTCTGGATTGATAAGAAAGTAATAATTGCGAAGGGTCTTTTATTTCATTGTCTTCATAACGTACAATATCGTTATCAAATACATTTCTGCTGAGTGCCAGGTTTACAAATCCATTTTTTATTAACCGCTTTACAGTAATACCTGCTGTATAATTCCACTGATTGATAATGGCATTCGAATTTAATACATATAATTTTTCAGGAGTAGCATTTTTAATTTTTGCAAAGCTGAATTCATCTATTACACCAATACCGATATAGGAAAGGGTTGTTTTCTTATCTAGCTGATGGGTGATTTTAGTCTGAAAATCCCAATAATTAGGTCTTATAGGTAAATCAATCGCTGAAAAGAGTAATTGTAAATAAGACCTTCTTATGGAAGCTAAAAATGTTGTTTTTTTATTTTTTGCTAAAGGCCCTTCAAATGTGGTTGCTACTTCCGTAGCACTCAAGCGTACATTCCCCTGAAATTTATTAGGGTTCCCATTTCTTTGTTTGAACTGAAAAACAGAACTAAGGGCATTATCGTACTTCGCATCAAATGCAGATGAGCTTAGTTTAACATCTTCAATAAAGGAAACATTCAGTATACCTTGTGGACCACCGGCGCTACCTTGTGTTTGGAAATGATTTAATACCGGTATTTCAATACCATCTAAATAAAATACATTTTCGTTGGGTCCACCCCCTCTTATGATGATATCATTTCTAAAGCCACCCCCTTGTTGGCCACCACCCACACCGGGTAATGTTTGAATTACTTTACTTATGTCGAAATTACCTCCCGGGTTGCTTTTAATTTCTTCTGTAGTGAGTCTTTGCACACTGAGGGGTGTTTCTAAACTTGCCGCTTTAACGGTTCTTTTATTTGATTTAACAACTAATTCATTCAAATTAGTAACCTGTGGTTCTAACTCAATAGTGAAATTTGTTTCGTTACCTGAGTTTACCACCACATTGAATAATTTCTGTGTTTTATAGCCAACGCAAGAGAGGCTGATATTATATGGTTTTAGGGGTACATTAGTTAATCTAAAAGCTCCTAGTGAATCGGTAAAATAGCCTTTCGATGTGCCTTCAAGCATGATCGAAACCCCTTGAATTGGCTTTTGTGTTTGTTTATCTATAACTATACCTGAAATACGGCCATTGTTTTGGGCTAACAAATGGATACTTAAAAAACTACTCACCAATAAGCCTAAAATTCGTTTATACATACAACAATATTGTTTTAATTTTATGC
>CABHOW010000075.1 GCA_902168225.1 uncultured Flavihumibacter sp.
ACATAGGGCCATCCACCATCATCGCCTTTCTTAATCATATACATGGTTTCGGAAGGTAATTCTGCTCCTGATTTTTGATTATACAGTTGCGGATAATGTTGAAATAACATGTCTCTTCCATGTACGGTAATAAACAATTCATTTACCTCATCATTCCAATCTAAGCCAACAACATTTCTAAAGCCCGTTGCATAGCGTACCCCTTCTGCATAAGATTGATTAAGTTTATCGGCCTTAAATTGCCAAATACCTCCGGCGGTTTCTAAAATAGGACAAGGCATCATACCCTTAGACCCTTGCTGACGATCCTGTTCTTGACAAACGTTAGAAGGTGCACCAATATTTACGTAAATATTGCTGGCATTATCCAGGGTTATCGACTTCGAACTATGCTGACGTTTGTCTACCAACCCTGTTACAATAGTTTCGGGGTTATTGATATCCGTAATATTTTGATTAGCATCTAATTTGTAACGATATACACTGGTATTGGAAGATGCATATAGGAATCCATTTTTTATTGCTATTCCGGTACCTATATAATTGCCGAAAGCCAGCGTATCATCATAAATCCCATCTTTATTCGTATCTCTCAATCGAATAATCCCCTTCCCCTTTTCTAATCGCTCCAATTTCAGATACAAATCGCCGTTCGTGTTTACAGCAATATGCCGAACCCGACCAAAATCTTTCACTACATTAATAGTACTAAAACCTGTAGGAGTTTTGATAGTCACTTCTTCGGCTTTCTGTGCTACACAGGCAGTACATAAAATCGCATTTGCAACGATACTAAATAGTATTCTCATACATATAATTTTTGGTGAAATTAAGCATTGATTTGATACCAAGCTTGCATGGCATCTATCAAAATAGTATTATCTTTTTCAGATCCAACGGTTATACGTAAACAATCCTCACAAAGCTGCACATTACTTCTATCCCTCAGTACGATACCTTTTGTGATCAAAAATTCATACAATTTCCGGGCATCTTTTATTTTTACCAAAATAAAATTACCATCTGAGGGGTATACTTTTTCAACGGTAGGCATAGAACGGAAAACATCGGCTAATGCATCTCGCATATCAACAAGTAATTTTATCATATCGTTCACTTGTCCTACTTCATCCAAAGCTTTTAGCACTAATTCCTGCGTTGCCTGAGAAATATTGTAAGGAGGCTTTACTTTATTCAACACTTCTATAATAGCCGCAGATGCAAATGCCATACCCAACCTTAACCCTGCTAAACCCCAAGCTTTACTTAAGGTTTGTAATACTACCAAATTAGGGTAATCGGCTAGCTCTTGCAAAAAGCTTTTTTGCTTTGAAAAGTTGATATAAGCTTCATCTATAACTACCAGTCCATTAAAATTATTTAAGACCATTTCAATATCGGCCCTATTAAGTGAGTTACCGGTAGGGTTGTTAGGAGAGCAGAGCCAGATGATTTTCGTATTTGCATCAACTACATTTTCCAGATGGATAAGATCAAGCTGAAAATCTTCTGTAAGGGGTACTTTTTTTATACCCACATCATTGATATTAGCACTTACTTGGTACATCCCATAAGTGGGTGGACAAATAACCACATTATCTTTTCCGGGATTACAGAAAGATCGGAATAGTAGATCGATACATTCATCACTGCCATTTCCTAAAAAAATATGTTCTACGGGTATCGACTTTATAAACGCCAATTTTTGCTTAATAGCCAATTGATGCGGATCCGGGTAACGGTTATACCATTTTGTAAGAGGAGACCCTAAACTATTTTCATTTGCATCCAAAAATACTTTGGCCTCCCCACTAAATTCATCTCTTGCCGAGGAGTAGGCTACCAGATTTTTGATATTATCACGTATCAGAGATTGAAGATTGAACATTAGCAATTTGATTATTTATTAATAATTATTAATTATTATCATATACCCTATACCTTACCCCTTTAACCTTTTATCCTCACTTCTACGGCTCTGCTATGTGCTTCTAGTCCTTCTGCTTTGGCCATCTCCATTACAGCATTTCCGATATTACGCAGCCCTGTTACAGATAATTGTTGGTAAGTAATTTTTTTAACAAAAGAATCCACACTCACACCACTATATGCACGTGCAAAACCATTTGTAGGTAAGGTATGGTTTGTACCGCTGGCATAATCGCCAACTGATTCAGGAGAATAATTCCCTAAAAAAACGGAGCCTGCATTGGTTATTTTGGAAGCAATAGCTTCCGCATCATCACAAGCTATAATTAAATGCTCCGCGGCATATTCATTCACTACTGCAATGGCTTCATCCATTGTATCCATGATAATGGCCTTACTATTCAGTATTGCTGCCTTAGCAATATCTGCACGGGGCAGTGTTGCTAATTGATCAGATAAACAAGTGGTTACTTTATCTACTATGGATTCTTGAGTAGTTACTAATAATACCTGGCTATCCCCACCATGTTCAGCCTGGCTTAATAAATCGGCAGCTACAAATTCCGGTATAGCCGTATCATCGGCTAATACACAAACTTCACTGGGTCCGGCCGGCATATCGATGGCTATACCATACTGTTGTACCAGCTGCTTGGCAAGCGTAACATATTGATTACCGGGTCCGAAAATTTTATATACTGCGGGAATAGTGGCTGTTCCAAAAGCCATAGCAGCAATGGCTTGTACACCACCAACGGTATATATTTTACGTATACCAACCGTTAGTGCGGCAAAAGCAATAGCGGGATTAACATCGCCATTTTTATCAGGAGGGGTACATAGAATAATTTCCTTACATCCTGCAATAGCAGCAGGAATACCTAACATGAGAATAGTTGAAAAAAGAGGTGCAGATCCGCCTGGTATATAGAGCCCTACCTTGTCTATCGCAACCGACTTACGCCAGCAAATCACTCCCGGCATCGTTTCATTTTTTTCAATAGGAAGAACTTGCTTCTCATGAAAAAAACGGATGTTGTTTGCCGCTAATGTTATGGCATGCTTCAAACTATCAGAAACCGTTTCAGCTAAGGTTATAAGTTCCTTTTCATCTAAATAAAGCTTGTTTAGTGCTACCTTATCAAACTGACTGGTATATTGTTTCAACGCTATATCTCCCTCTTGTTTAACGGTTTCCAATACATCAGTTACCGTTTGCAATAAACCGGCATAGTTTAAACTAGGGCGTGTTAATAAACTATCCCATTCTTGTTTGGGAGGATTTATCCATTTTCTCATACAATCATTTTTTCAATAGGCACAACAAGAATACCTTCTGCACCGGCTTTTTTAAGTTGCTCAATCATATCCCAGAAATCATTCTCATTAATTACGCTGTGTACACTACTCCAACCTTTCTTTGCCAAGGGCAGTACTGTGGGACTTTTCATTCCCGGTAATAATTGAATGATTTCATCCAGCTTATCATTTGGTGCGTTCATCAAAATGTATTTATTGTTCTTTGCTTTTTTAACGGAATCTATTCGGAATAATATTTTTTGAATCAACGCTTCTTTATCTGCGGCTAATTGGGTGTTTTTTACGAGAACAGCTTGAGATTGTAAAATCACTTCTGCTTCTTTTAACCCGTTCATAAACAGAGTGGATCCACTACTTACCAAATCACAAATAACATCCGCCAAACCAATACCAGGCGCAATTTCAACACTACCGCTGATTTCGTGAATTTCAGCATCTATCCCTTTTTCTGCTAAAAAATTTCCTACAATTACCGGATAACTGGTTGCAATCTTTTTTTGATGCAGGAAATTAGCATCGGTATAGTTCTCGTTTTTTTTAATCGCTATACTTAACCTGCATTTACCAAAGCCAAGTTTCTCTACAATAGCTACTTTTTTATTTTTTTCAAATACTACATTCTCCCCTACAAATCCGATATCCGCTACTCCATCTTCAACATATTGCGGGATATCATCATCGCGCAAGAAAAATACTTCTAAGGGAAAATTCATAGCATCAGCTTTCAATTTATTCACGCCGTTTGATATGTCAATCCCGCATTCTTTTAAAAGGCGAATAGAATCTTCGTATAGTCTACCGCTTTTTTGGATGGCTAATTTTAATTTTACTTCGTTGTTGTTCATCTTTTTTTATTTAAAACAAAAAGGCTTACCATTTGGTAAGCCCTTGCTGTATGATTTCATTACACACCAATGCCTACCCGATGGGTAAGTAATGATGGTGTAAATGGATATTTTTATTCATTGCGTTGCAAAGCTACTACCTGCCGGAGATATCAGCAAATTTTTTTCACCCATTCATCCTTTAACTGCGCTAATCGTTATTTTTCTACTTAATTTCCACCTCAATTCCTTTTGCATGAAAACGATAGCTACCATCCTGCTGCTGTTTATTACTATAAACGGCTTATACGCTCAGCCGTTCAATAAATTAGTTTGGGCCGACGAATTTAATTATAACGGATTGCCCGATTCAACTAAATGGAGCTATGATGTAGGAGGCCATGGATGGGGAAATGCTGAGTTAGAATACTACACCCATAAAAGATTAAAAAATGCGAGGGTATCAAACGGTATGTTGATCATCGAAGCTATTAAAGAAAAAATAGAGGGTATGAATTATAGCTCTGCCCGATTAGTTACAAAGGGTAAAGGCGATTGGACTTATGGAAGAATAGAAGTTCGTGCCAAAATCCCATCAGGAATAGGAAGCTGGCCTGCCATCTGGATGTTAGCCTCTACTACCCCCTTACACTGGCCGGATGACGGCGAAATCGATATTATGGAACATGTAGGCTACGATCCGGGGAATATCCATTATTCGGTGCATACAAAAGCATATAATCATGTTCAACATACCCAAAAAACAGATTCCAGCATTGTAAAAGATTATGATACGCAATTTCATGTATATGGGCTGATATGGACCCAAGAGAAAATTACCATAACAGTAGATCAAAAACCGCAGTTTACTTTTACGAACGAACATAAAACTAGTGCTGAATGGCCTTTCAATAAACCATTTCACTTGTTATTAAATATAGCAATAGGTGGGTTTTGGGGTGGACAAAAAGGGGTCGACGATACTATTTTCCCCAATCGAATGTTAGTAGATTATGTACGTGTATACCAATAAACAATTTTTCATTTTTATTAAACAAGCAAAAAATATGATCCGCATTACCAAAATTCTGTTATTATTATTAATGATAGCAACTACGCAATTAAATGCGCAAGATGCCATCTCTTATCAAACACCGCCAAAAGCAGTGTCAGACTTATTATTAGCCAAGCCAACCCCGGGTGTAAGTGTAGATGGTAAAGCAACCTGGATGCTTTTGAGTGAGAGGAACTCCTACCCTACAGTAGAAGAATTAGGTCAACCTGAAATGCGTGTAGCAGGCTTACGCTTGAACCCGAATAATTTTTCTTTAAGTCGACAGAATTTCATTAATAATTTCACACTCAAAAATATTAAAGAAGGGAAAGAATATCCGATAACAGGCTTACCTGCCAATCTTTTAGCAACTGCGATAAGCTGGAGCCCCTCTGAGAATAAAATCGCTTTTACACACACTACCGGATCGCAAGTAGATTTATATGTGATAGATGTAGTAACCAAAAAAGCAACAAAAATCAATAAGCGTGCTGTTAATGCGGTTCTTGGTCAATCATATACATGGGTAGATGATAATACTATTTTATACAAAGCCACCACACAAGCCCCTTCTGCTGCTCCTAAAAAACCCATTACGCCTAAAGGGCCAACTATACAGCAAAATCTTGGGAAAACTGCTCCCAGCCCCACTTTCCAGGATTTAATTAAAAGCCCTTACGATGAACAAGTGTTTGAATTTTTTGCTACCGCACAATTAGTTCAATATAAAAATGGGGTTGAAACTGCAATTGGCAAACCTTCTATTTTGAGTAGTTTCACATTATCGCCTGATAAAAAATATTTATTACAGAGAGTGATACAAAAACCATTCTCTTATTTAGTTACGGCTAATGGATTCCCCTCAACGGTAAGCATCACCGATCTTAACGGAAAAACAGTAAAAGTATTGGCTGAATTACCTTCTACTGAAGGTACCCCATCGGGCTATGATAATACACAGAATGTACCGCGAGGTTTTGATTGGAGAGACGATGAAGCTGCTACCATTACTTGGGCCATGCCTTTGGATAGTGGATTGATTCGTAAGAACGTTGAATACCATGATGCCGTTTATAGTTTAAGTGCCCCATTTAACGGCACTGCAAAGGAGTTATTTAAAACGAAAATGCGATATGCCGGTACAAGTTGGAGTAATGAAACTTTGGCACTGGTTCAAGAGATTTCCAGAACCAAACAAATAGGCAGAATTAGCAGATTTAATAGCGCTACCGGTTCTCTAGAGCTACTTTATGAGCGCAATCAAACAGATGCCTACAATAACCCGGGATCCCCCGTAACAACAAAAAATAATTTCGGAAGAAATGTAATCACTACTGTTGATAATGGCACGAAATTATTAATGAATAATACTACAGGCTCCTCCCCAAAAGGCGACTTACCCTTCTTAGCAAAATTTGATCTGCAAACAAAACAAAATGAAATTATTTGGCGTTCCCAAGAGGGTAAATTTGAATTCGTGGTAGATGTTTTAGACCCCAACAAATTGAGTTTAATTACGCGTAAAGAATCTCAAACAGATGTTCCGAATTATTATCTTAAAGACTTAATGCTAAGAATCGCAGACAGACCTATTACTAATTTTAGCAATCCATACCCGGCTTTAGAAGGCGTAACAAAAGAAAAAGTAAAATATAAAAGAGCTGACGGAGTAGATCTGACGGGCGATTTATATTTACCTAAAGGATATAATAAGGATAAGGACGGCCCTCTACCCTTCATTATTTGGGCATATCCTCGTGAGTTTAACTCAGCGGCAGATGCAGCACAGGTGCGAGGAAGCAAAGATCGTTTTACTGCCCTTAACTGGGGTTCACCTATCTTTTATGTAACACAAGGTTATGCTGTTTTAGATAATGCAGAAATGCCCATTGTTGCTACCAGTGCCGATAAAAAACCGAATGATAATTTTGTTTCCCAATTAATAATGAATGCAGAGGCAGCCATTAATGCTGTGGCTGCTATGGGTGTAGGTGATAAAAACAGAGTAGCTGTAGGCGGACATAGTTACGGAGCATTTATGACTGCGAACTTATTAGCACATACTAATTTATTTAAAGCCGGTATTGCCAGAAGTGGTGCCTATAACAGAACACTAACTCCGTTCGGATTTCAGAATGAAGATAGAACCTATTGGCAAGCTCCTCAACTCTATTATGAAATGAGTCCGTTTAGTTATGCCGATAAAATTAAAACACCTATTTTATTGATACACGGTGAAGCCGATGATAATACAGGTACCTTCCCCATAAATAGTGAACGCTTATTTGCCGCCATAAAGGGTAATGGTGGTACGGTACGTTTTGTATACCTACCCTATGAAGCTCATGGATATCGCGGTAAAGAAAATATCCTACATATGTTATGGGAGCAATATCAATGGCTTGAGAAATATGTAAAAAACGCGAAGTAAGATTATTGTTTATTAATTTGTAATTCTTTCCAGGGAGTAGTTTACACTACTCCCTCTTTTATATAAGGAGTAAATATAAAGTTGTATTTTCAAGAACTAATATACTTGCCTTATGAGTACCTGGAAAATTAAAGTTGCCTTATTTCTTAATTATTTTGTTTTTGCCATATTACTGAATAGCGTAGGAACGGTGATCCTGCAAGTTCAAAACACATATGGTATAAGTGAAAGTAACGCCTCTGTTTTAGAGGCTTTTAAAGATTTAAGTATTGCTACCGTATCTTTTTTAGTTTCTTCTTTCATCGTTCGCATTGGTTATCGAAATGCCATGCTCATAGCTTTAGGATTTATTACACTCGTAGCGTTAGTGATGCCTAGTTTAACGGGTTTTTGGGCTACTAAGTTTTTATTTGCCGCAATAGGCTCTTGTTTTGCGCTAATAAAGATGAGCGTATACAGCACCATTGGTCTGATCACAAAATCGGAAAAAGAACATATCAGTTTTATGAGTTTTATTGAATCATTCTTTATGGTGGGTATTTTAACAGGCTATTTTATCTTTAGTTATTTTGTAAATGATAGTGCAACGCCATCTACCGGCTGGCTGAAAGTATACTATTTTTTAGGCACCTTATCCGGCTTAGCATTTTTACTTTTAGTAACTACTCCACTCGATGAATCGTTGCTAAAAAAGGATAATACAACAACCGGAACGAATTTCACGGATATGTTTTTGTTATTGCGTAATCCATTAGTGTTAGTGTTCATCGGTTGTGCTTTTTTTTATGTGTTGATTGAACAAAGTATTATGAGTTGGTTACCTACGTTTAACAATAAAGTGTTGTTATTACCCGCTGCATTAAGCATTCAAATGGCCAGTATTTTAGCAGGATCAACTGCTTTGGGTAGATTTTTAGCCGGTATTGTTTTGAAGAAAGTGAATTGGTTAATTGCACTTGTAGGTTGTTTACTGGCTGCATCAGCGCTAGTTTTATTAGCGATCCCTTTAGCCGATAATGCAGGAGCTAAGCCTGTAACAGGTTGGGGAAACGCACCGATAGCCGCATTTATTTTTCCACTAATAGGATTATTACTGGCACCTATTTATCCTGCTATCAATTCAGTAATACTAAGTACACTTCCGGCTAAGAAACATGGATTAATGTCGGGTTTGATCATTGTATTCTCAGCACTTGGAGGTACTACAGGTTCTATTATTACCGGAAATATTTTTCAGCATTATGGCGGACAAGCAGCATTCTATTTTTCTTTGGTACCCATTGTAATTTTAGTAATTGGTTTATTCTTATTTAAAAAATTGCAATCAAAAGCATCGTAGCAATGGAATTATCTATCGAACAATTGTCGCCACTTTACGAAGATGTTCAGCTAAGCGGTATTTTTAGCGACTCCAAGTTTTTTGTTGACTGTACCCCCAAATTCGACATCAGTGAGATCCTACAGGCATATGCAGCAACAAAACAAACTGCAGATTTTGACTTGTATAACTTTATTGAAAAATATTTTGATTTTCCCCCTGCACAAGAGAGTTCCTATCGATCGCCGAATAAACCGATTGGCGAACATTTACAAGCTTTATGGGATGAATTAACAAGGCAACCTGCTACCGCATCAGGAACATTAATTCAACTTCCTCATCCTTATATTGTGCCCGGTGGGCGTTTCAGAGAGATCTATTACTGGGATAGTTATTTTACCATGTTAGGCTTATTAGAAAGCGGGCGTATAGATTTGATTGAACAAATGGTAAAGAATTTTGCGTCACTTATCGATCGTTTTGGTTTTATTCCTAATGGAAATAGAACCTATTATTTGGGAAGATCACAACCTCCATTTTTTGCGCTGATGGTATCGGTTTTAATGGATGGCAAAGGTGTGCAAGTTTTAGAGCAGTATTTACCACAGCTTGAAAAAGAATATGCTTTTTGGATGGATGGGGCAGATCGTTTGGATGCTGATAATAATGCCCATAGAAGAGTGGTTCGATTATTCAATGGTACGGTATTAAACAGGTATTGGGATGATAAAGAAGGCCCCCGACCGGAAGCTTATACGGAAGACCTGCACATTGCTTCATTAGCGAGCCATGATAAAGAAAAGATATATAAGCATATTCGGGCAGCTGCAGAATCGGGTTGGGATTTTAGTAGCAGATGGTTTGCAGATCCACAAAAAATGGAAACGATCGAAACAACGGCTATTATTCCGGTAGATCTGAATTGTTTATTATATTATCTGGAGGTCAGTATCTCAATGGGATATTTTAATATGGGTGATACGGCTAAGGGTAAGATGATGCAACAAAAAGCGGAGAGAAGAAAAGCAGCGATCCGATATTTTTTTTGGAATCAAGAAGAAGGTTATTTTTTTGATTACCATTTTATAAAACGAACACATACCAACGCAAAAACATTAGCCGGTACATTCCCACTCTTCTTTCATATCTGCGATTTGGAAGATGCAAAAGAGGTTGCTGCTTACGTTGAACAAAAATTTTTAAAACCCGGTGGCGTAGTAACTACTACCGAAACTACCGGTCAGCAATGGGATGCTCCGAATGGATGGGCACCGTTGCAATGGATTACTTATAAGGCATTAGCGCAACACGGTTTCACAGATATTGCCCATAAAATAAAAACGAATTGGTGCTCGTTGAATGAAAAAACATATACGCAAACCGGCAAGATGATGGAAAAGTATAATGTAGAAGACATTACTATCGCCGCCGGAGGCGGCGAATATCCCAATCAAGATGGTTTCGGCTGGACGAATGGGGTTTATTTGAAATTGAGTAAATAAATCAATACCCCAACCCCCAATCTCTTCCTTTCATAATTGCAGGCACGCCTTCAGATATCCATTTAGCAGGTTTATCGCCTTTTAATAAATAGTCGAAGAATTGTTGTTCGCGTATTTGAATATCTTTTCTGTTCTTACGCTCAATTAAGTTATGGGCCTCATTATTATAGTTCAACATCCAAACCGGTTTATTGAGTCGGCGCATGGCTGTAAACATTTCAATACCCTGATACCAGGGTACTGCATCATCTGCATCATTGGCCATTACAACCAATGGTGTTTTTATTTGGGGTATAGAAAATAGGGCTGAATTCTCAATATATAAGTTTGGTTTTTCCCAAAGTGTGGCTCCTATCCTACTTTGTGTTTTCTCATATTGAAATTGACGGTTTAACCCGCTTCCCCAACGTATACCTCCATATGCGCTAGTCATATTAGCAACAGGCGCACCTGCCCACGCGGCAGCATAGAGGTTTGTTTTGGTAATGAGATATACGATCTGATAACCTCCCCAACTTTGACCCTGCAAACCAATTTTTGTACTATCCACAAAACCCTTAGCTATCACTGCCCTGGTGCCACTTACAATATAATCATAGGCACTTTTACCGGGATAACCTGTTTTATACCAAATATCAGGAACAAACACTATATAGCCCCTGCTTACAAAGAAAGGAATATTTAAACGGGAAGGAGTTGGTGAAGGTGCTTGATAAGCATGTAAAGTATTATTATTTCTCTCATAGAAATATACGATCATCGGATATTTTTTCTTGGGATCAAAATCTTCAGGTTTGTATAATATACCCTCTGTTTCTTTACCGGTATATGCCTTCCAAGTGAATAATTCAGATGTTCCCCAATTATAATTTGCTTGCTGCGGATTAGGTTGATATAATGTTGTTGCATTCAAATCAAAACTATTACCAATTTTAATATCCGGACTTTTTTGGTAGGTTTCAGTACTGAAACTTAATGTTGCAGCATCTTTTGCTTTCACAATATTCCCCACACGAACAGGATAAGTTAAAGGCGTTTTAGGCATCTCCAATAAATTACCGAGCGTAAGGTATTGAAGGCCACTACCTTTATCAATGTTGTTAAAAACAGATAGTAACAGCTGTTGTTTAGGTTTCAAAGAACGTTCCTCTCTATCTAAAATTATATTCCTGAAAGTAAGCTTGTTTTTTCTTCCTATTCCATTGGTAATATTGATTGAAGGTTTGTTACCATTTGGATCGAGCTGCCAGATATCATAATAATCATACACAAATACAGATTCATCATTATCCATCCATCCCATAATGCCATAAGGATTAGGATCATCTGGCACATCATTCTCCTCATCGTATAAAGCTACTTTTACATCTTTTGCTAATGCATTTACTTTTCCGGTGGCAGCATTATACGCATTGTAGCTTCTTGTTTTATCATTATATAGTAATACATAAGCCCCGGTTGTGGAAGGCACCATATTACCTTTAAAATCAGCCACAATCAATTTACGAGCACCCGTAATCGGATTTATTACATACACATCATTCAAACTAAATCCTTGCCATTGAGAGGCAATACGTTTGCCTTCATCTGAGCCTGCATAAAAATAATCACCATCCCCATCATTAGTTTGCATTACATTCCGATATGCAGGTGTACCCAGTTGTATGATTGATTTGCTATCAAAATCATAACGAGCCAGAAAATTTCTTCTTGATTCATTTTCAAGATTTTTCAATTGCACAGGTTGCAGATAATCGTCCTTATGATTCCAAATATCTACACTAACTCTTTCGAATTCAGGTAAAGATGTGTCTTTAGGAGCGAGTATAGGCGCCGTACCAAAAAATAGTCGCTTAGCCGATTTACTAAAACTAATCGTAGAAAATTCACTTACCCCCCAGCTAGCGGGCATTCCATTAGTTTTCTTATCGGCAATAGCTATTGCGCTATCTGTTCCATCTTTATGATAGTATAGTTTGAAATATTTTTGTAGTGCTTTGGTGCTACTATCTCTATCTGCCACAAAAGCAGTTTGTAACCCTGCTTCATCCATTCGATATCCTTTGGCATCATTAAATCCGGTTAAAATAGTTTGAGCTTTCCAGGCATTTAAATTTACTTTTACCACTGCCGCTTTTGATGCTTCATCACCATTTTTACGTGTGGTTTCATATACAATATGTGTCCCCTTCTTATTGAAAAAATACTCACTTACTAATTTATATGTTTGGGATTCTCCTGTAACTAAATTTTTTACTACCAAATCTGTTCCCTCTTCAATGGGATCTTCAGGTGCTTTTGGTGTGGCCGGCTTATTGTCTGTTTTTTTTACTTGTAAAGCGCTGATACCATTTGTTTTTACATTTAATAATACCGCTTTAATACTATCTGTTACATGTGTTAAACTGTCTACCAATTTATTATACATAGCAATACGTGTTGCTGAATCGGGCTCGGTTCTTGCCCGCGGCGTCTCCGGTAAGTTTTTTTCTAACAGATAGGCTACATAGGCTGTTCCTTCATCAGGTATCTTAAAACTTTTTACTCTTGCTATACGGGTAATTTTTCCGGTATTTAATGCTACAATAGCTAGGCTATCCTTGGGCATTTCATCTGGTTTGCGTTTCTTGATGCGCGCATCACGGGTTTCTTTAAAAAAAGGGCGAATTCTACACACTAAAAAATCACTATTCTCAGTTATAGCTGCACCATACCCTCTTGCTATTTGAATGATAGTAGAACCATCCGATTTTTTTACCCACAATTCACCGTCTCCTTCTTGCGGGTTAAGAGTAAAAGCAATGTATTTCCCATCATTACTTACCAAACGTTCCCCAATATTTTGCCAACCGTCATAAACACTATGGTCAAGCGGCTTTTTTTGTGCGATCACAGTAATAGAAATACCTACTAAAAGAAGGAGGATCAAGCAAGCTCTCATGTGCAGTAATTTTTAATATTTCCGAAGATAATTAAACAAAATGCAATTGTTATTTTTCTTCATGTATTTGATAAACGGTGTGCTCTCCGCAATAACCAAATTTGAAGTAACACAGAAAAAATAATCAGGGAAACACCTATATAAAAGGAAATATGTACCTGTTCATTTTCATGAAATAGAAAAAAAGCCATCAGTATTCCATATACAGGTTCCAGATTTAAACTTAGATTTTGTGTAAAAGCCGACACTTTTTGCAAAGCCTCCAACATTAATTGCATGGCCAATGCCGTACATACCCAACTTAATATCAAAAGCCATCCCCAATCAGATAAAGAGGGTATTAATACCGTTCCTGGGAACCAATACAAGTACAAAGGCATTACTATACTAAGTACTAGGATACCTCCTAAGAGCTCATAGAATATAGTGGTTTGTGCATTGGCTAATGTTATATTTTTTTTATTTAAAACGGAAAATAAAGCTGCTAACAAAGCAGAAATAATACCAATTGCTATCCCGGTTTTATAACGCGTATCGAAATGAAAAATCAAATAGATTCCTGCTATACTAATCAAACCTAACCCAAGCTCGGCAATCTTTATTTTTTTTGTAATTAGCAATGGCTCTACAATAGCGGTAAACAATCCGGTAGCCGAAAAACATACCAAAGCAATAGAAACATTGGTAAGCTTGATACTGGAATAAAAAAACACCCAATGTAAAGCTATTACAACACCAAAAAGCATAAGCCTTAAATAGGCTTGCTTTGAAAGTTTTTGCAGCTTATTGGTAAACCGTAAATAAGCGTATAAACTAAGCACTGTTAACAGTAACCGATACCAAACCAATACCATTCCACTTAAACTGATCAGCGCTCCCAGAATAGCGGTAAAGCCTACCAGAAAAACGGCAATATGTAATTTTATTAATGCTATTTTCACCTACTAAAACTAAACTTTTATATCTTACATAATTAAATAATATCTATGGCAAACCCCATCATCTCACTGAAGCAGGTTTATAAAAATTACGGATATAAAGAAGTATTAAAAGGTATTAATTTAGATATTCAACCCGGACAAGTAATCGGGTATATTGGCCCAAACGGAGCAGGTAAAAGTACTACTGTGAAAATCCTTTGCGGATTGATCAGCGATTACGAAGGAACAGTTCTGGTAAATGGAATCGATCTCAAAGAAAACCCTATTGCCGTAAAAAAAATAATCGGTTATGTTCCTGAACTAGCCGAATTATATGATGTTCTAACACCTTTGGAATTTTTAGGGCTAATGGCTAACTTATATGATCTTGATGAAGCTGTTGCTAAGGAGCGTATTCAAAAAATGATGCAGGCTTTTGGCTTGTCTGAGAATATTAACCAACGTATGGATACATTTAGTAAGGGTATGAAGCAAAAAGTACTGATAAGTTCCGGCTTATTACATAATCCTGAAATAATAATTTTAGACGAACCATTAAGCGGATTAGATGCAAATTCAGTAATCATCATAAAAGAATTGATCAGCAAGTTGGCTAAAGAGGGTAAAACTATTTTTTATTGTAGCCATATGATGGATGTAGTAGAAAAAGTAAGTGATCGGATTATTTTGATAAATAACGGAGAGGTAATAGCAGATGGCAGTTTCCATGAATTACAATCACAACAGGGGAATAATAGCTTAGAGAAAATATTTGCCCAGCTTACTTCCCAAGAAACACTTGGTGATACTGCTGATCAATTAATTAAAGCATTCGATAATTAAATATCCATGATCAATCGTTTCTTTATTAAAATGGCGCTATTACCAACCACTTTTTACAGAAAATTGGGAGTAGATAGTTCGCAGCTTAAGGCTATCCTGAGTGCTAAACTATTAATGGATGATCGGCGACCTGCTGCCATACAATATGGCAGAAAAAAAACAGATAAACCGGTTAGCGGGGCAACCTGGGCTACTATGATTACCACTGCTTTCCTTGGCTTGTTGTTTATATTTGCTTTTTTCGTTACTAATGATAGTTTTACACAATTCACCATTTATTTCTCATTTTATATTTTCATCCTTGCAGCTACCTTAATTACCGATTTTACTTCTGTATTAATTGATATTAGAGATAATTATATCATTCTCCCGAAACCGGTAAGTGATAACACCGTATTATTATCCAGGCTCTTACACATTGCTATCCATAGCACAAAGATAATACTACCGTTAACCATATCGGGGTTAATTACAGTAGGTATTAAATACGGATTGTTATCAACGCTCGTGTTTTTTTTTCTTTTTCTCCCTGCAACCCTTTTCACAATTTTTCTGATTAATTCTATATATGTATTGGTATTAAAGTTAACCACACCTGAAAAATTCAAGAGCTTTATCAGTTCTTTTCAAATCATTTTCAGCATTGGTATTTACGCAAGTTACCAGGTTATACCCCGATTAATGGGAAATGCTTTTTTAGAAAAATATACCATACCCAAAAATATTAGTTCCTTATTTATCCCATCTTGTTGGTTTGCCGGTGCTTGGAAATTTTTAACGAGCCCCTCAGGAGATTGGTATTTCATAAGTACTTTTCTACTCACTTTCACAATGCCAATTTTATCAATTTTAATTGTCATAAAATATTTTGCACCTTCCTTCAATCGAAAACTCGCCCTCATAAGTGGCTCAGAACAAGCAACTGTTGTGAAACAATCTAAAAAAACGCATATACCCCATGCATGGGTATATCGTTTAGCAGGTTGGGTAACCAATACAAATGTTGAAAAAGCCGGTTTTTTACAAACCTGGTTTATGACTGGCAGAAGTAGGGATTTTAAAATGCGGGTCTATCCGGGGTTTGGCTATTTGGCAGTCTTTATTTTCTTAACCATTTCTCGAACAAAAAGGAATCACTTCACCAATATCGATCTTAATAATACAGGGAATATTCTTCTCGTACTTTCACTTATTTACTTTGTTAGCTTTGTAATCATGCAGGCGCTTATGCAACTTAGCTTTTCTGAAAAGTATAAAGCTTCCTGGATATATTACACAACCCCTATAAGAATGCCGGGAGAACTGATTTTGGGGTCAGTAAAAGCAGCCATATGTAAATTTTATCTTCCTGTGGTATTAATTATTGTTTTAGCAGGGATCTTTTTTATTGGGCCCGGCATTATCCCTAATTTATTATTGGGCATCAGTAATCAAATATTACTATCCTTCATGATTTCATTCATTAGTTTACGGGGATTCCCATTTTCACAAATGGAAAGTGCAAAAAGGAAAGGCACAAGTTTTATGAGAGGATTAATGAGCTTGTTTATTCCTTTCTTATTAATCTGCCTCCACTTTTTAGTCTTTAAATATACCGTGCCTATATTCCTACTCTTAGCACTATCAATTATTGCAAATTGGTTGATAGCAGGAAGTATTGCTCAAAGAGGTTGGAAATATTTTAACGGGAATTATCGAGAGGATTAACTGGCTTTGGCAGCACTTATTGTTTCATCATGGTCGGTGTTGGCACTCTTTAACCTATTTCTATAGTTTTTGAAGAAGCTTTGCCACTGTATTGATATTACCCCTAAAACACCTTCCTTAATAATCCCTTTATTCATTTTACTAACCCCAATTTTTCTATCTCGAAAAATGATAGGTATTTCTTTTATTACAAAACCCAATTTCCAGATAGCAAATTTCATTTCTATTTGAAAGGCATACCCCACAAAAGAAATCATATCGAAATTAATGGCTTCGAGTACTTCTTTTTTATAACAAACAAAGCCGGCGGTTGGGTCTTTCACAGGCATCCAGGTAAGGATTCGGGTATATAATGCACCGCCGCGAGAATAAATATGCCTGTCGATAGGCCAATTCTCAGTACTACCCCCCTTCACATATCGGCTACCAACTGATAAATCGGCTCCACCTGTTTTACAGGTTTGATATAGCCTTTCTAAATCATGAGGGTCATGTGAAAAATCGGCATCCATTTCAAAAATAAATGCGTAACCTTTTTCTATGCTCCATTTAAACCCATGTATATAGGCTGTGCCTAGACCTAATTTGCCTTTTCTTTCCTCTAAAAAAAGTTTCCCGGAATATTCATTTGAAATCAATGTTTTCACAATATCAGCTGTACCATCCGGTGATCCATCGTCGATTACCAATACATGATAACCTTCTTGCAAATCAAAGACAGCGCGAATGATAGGTGTAATATTTTCCCGTTCATTATAAGTAGGTATGATTACAATTTTCTCCAAATTGCCATAAAGGTTTGAACGAAAATACAAAATAGCCAACTTGCAACTATTATTAAACCGTTTAATCTTGAAAATAATATGCAGAATTAACAGTAAATACCGTTAATGCAAATAAATATGGCTATTTTTTTAGGAGCGTACGATTCAATATTTCTGTGAGTTTTTGCTTGGTATTCATAGGAAAATCACCTTTCATCATCCAATCATAGTATTGTGGTTCTTCTTTCAAAACCTGCACTACCGGTTTGCCTTTATGTTTTCCAAAATTAAAAACCTCCACTCCTTTATCTTTTATGAAACGGCGTGCAAAATCTACAATATCATCTTCCCCGGTAAATTTAACTATAGATTCCACCGTATCGCCTATTTGAGGGTATCGTTCAATTTGAGCCTCCAATACTTCCCAAGTAGCTGTTGCATCTACTTCTGCACTATGTGCACCATCTAGCGATTTATTGCAATAAAATTTATAGGCAGCACTTAATGTACGCTGCTCCATTAAATGAAATACTTTTTGCACGTCTACAAATTTTTTCCCCTCCACCGAAAAATCTATTCCGGCTCTCAAAAACTCTTCTATAAGCATAGGTATATCAAATCGATTACTATTATATCCACCCAGATCGCATCCTTCAATAAACTGTTTGATTTCATTGGCTACCTGTTTAAAAGTAGGGGCTTCTTTCACCATATCATCTGTTATCCCATGTACTTCTGTAGCACCCGCAGGTATTGGCATTTGCGGATTTATCAATTTCCGCTTTACCTGCTTTGTACCATCTATATTAATTTTTACAATAGCGATTTCAACTATTCGATCGGTACTGATATTGATCCCTGTAGTTTCGAGGTCTAAAAAAGCGAGAGGGCGGGATAATGATAATTTCATTGGATCTGTTTAGTAATTGTTTGAGCAAACGAAAATATATCTAATCCGTCATAATTACCACTACTCATGAATAGAATATTTGTATTTTTTGTATCTCTCGTATTTAACCACACTGCTAAGTCTTCTTTATTTGTAAAAACAGCCAACCCTTCTTTATTAAACCCTTTTTTTACAATATCTACAGGTAAATCAGGCATCCGTTTCAATTCGAGCGCATGCTTGGAGAAGAAAACTGCAGCTTCATCTAATGATGCTAAAGCACCATCGTACTCTTTCATAAATTGAGCATTCAAACTACTGTATGTATGTAGTTCTAATACGCCAATTAATTTTCTATCGGGAAACTGTTGTTTCACTGCTTGTACAGATGCCTTTACTTTACTTGGAGCATGAGCAAAATCTCGATATATATTGATTTGATTACCGGAATCAATGAGCTCTAATCTTTTTGCTGCTCCGGTAAAATTTATCATAGATGTTAAGAAATTTGTAGCCACAATACCCAATTCGGAACATACATAATAGGCAGCATGCAAATTCATTAGGTTATGATTTCCGAAAACGCGCAATGGGCAATGTGCGCCATTAATAGTTACTGTTGTAATACCGTTAGCAATGGTATGCTCGGGAACGCCATAAGGCTGGTATCGGATATCCTCTCTTTTATTATCCAGTACTAGTTTCGTTAACACATCATCCGTTTCATTATAAATAAGTATTCCACCTGGCTCGATCTTTTTGATAAAAATGATAAACTGTTCTAAATAAAAATCGAAAGTTGGAAAAACATTGATATGATCCCATGCAATACCTGTTAATACTGCTATATGCGGATAAAGAAAATGAAACTTTGGTTTTTTCTCTATAGCACTTGCCGGATATTCATCTCCTTCACATACAATAACCGGTGCATCTGTTATGTTCACCGATTGATCGAAGCCATTCAGTTTAGCACCCACCAAATAATCAAATGATTTATTATTTTCTTTTAAAGCGTGCATGATCATGCTGGTAGTTGTAGTTTTACCGTGACTCCCCCCGACAACAACTCTTTTTTTATCCTTACTCTCTTGATAAATATATTCAGGGAAAGAATAGATCGGTAAACCCAATTCCTTGGCTTTTTCCAGTTCCGGATTATCGGCTTTAGCATGCATGCCTAAGATAACAGCATCAATATCCGGAGTAATTAAGCTTGCATCCCAGCCTATAATTTTTGGCAAAAGTCCCTCGGCTAATAAATTACCTTTTGCGGGTTCGAATATCTCATCATCTGTACCAGATACAAGGTATTTTTTCCTTTTTAGCGCTATAGCTAATTGGTGCATAACACTCCCACCTATGGAAATAAAATGAATTTTCATACGTTTATGTAAGGAATTTGACTTTTAACAAAAGAAAAACGGGCTAGAGACAGCAATTTCTATAGTACCTGTATCTTTGTTAAGTGCAAAATAAGTCCATATCCTACAATAATATCATGTATATGAAAAAGATTATAGTTGCCATTATTTTAGCCGGTTTTACGATGCTCTTCCTAAGTGCTTGTGCATCTGTAAAGGGCAGAGGATGCCCCACTACAAACCCGCGTTATTTTAGAGGCTAAAAAAGCCTAATTTTGTATAAAGATTTTATATGAAATGGAACCAGCTCACCCAAATCGGGCAGCTTGCGTTAATTAGAGAACAATCCTACACTCGTTCACAAGTTATTTTCAAACACAGTACTCGTTGCAGCATTAGCTCCATGTCTTTAAACCGATTAGAGCGGGAGGCCGCTTCTGATCTAATCGATTTTTATTATCTCGATATCCTACAATATCGAAATATTTCTAATGAAGTAGCAGAAATGTTCTCCGTACATCATGAGTCGCCCCAGGTTTTACTCATTAAAAATGGGGAATGTATTTACGATGAGAGTCATCAAGGTATAACCATGAGTGAAATTGAGGAGCAAGCGTTGGCCTCTTAAACCTTATCTATGCGCATAACTGTATTTGGAGCCACCGGTATGGTAGGCAAAAGAATAGTTCAACTAGCACTTCATAAAGAAATAGAAGTTGTTGCCTTTGGACGAAACGTTGAAGCATTGATTGATGCAGACAATCGCAATAAACTTTTAACTGCACAAAAGGGTTATATTTTTGAAGCTAAAGATGTAGCCAAGTCAATTAAAGGAAGCAATATTGTTTTTTCTGTATTAGGTGGGGCTTTTGACGGTGCCGACAAAACCAGAAGTTTAGGTATTAAAAATATTATTGCGCAAATGGAAGCAACAGGTATAAAACGTATTGTTGCCTTAGGCGGGTTAGGCGTATTAAATGCTACGGATGATCAATTATTGATTGATACCGAAGGATACCCTGAAGAATATAAACCGGTTGGCATGGAACATTTGCAAGCTTTTCGTTTCCTCGAATCATCTTTATTGGATTGGAGCTTTTTTTGTCCGCCCAATATCATAGATGCAGATGAAACCGGATTGTATCGTACGCGTATTAATTTTCCTCCCGAACCTAATACCTATAAAATAAATGCTGGTGATTTAGCAATGGCTATGTTAGATGCAGGTTTAAAGGGAGAGTTTATAAGAGAGCGAGTGGGGATTTGCTCAAAAAGTGATTAGTGAGTAGTGACTATTCTTTTACTTAGTACTACACACTTCACACTATCCACTAAAATCGAAGATTTATTATGGAAATAGTAGGATATTTTTTATCATTATTAATAGGCGTATCACTAGGTTTAATCGGAGGTGGGGGCTCTATCCTAACTATTCCGGTACTAGTATATTTATTTAAGCTGGATCCTTTTGTGGCTACCGGCTACTCATTATTTATAGTTGGTATCAGTAGCTTGGCAGGTGCAATTATTAAGTATACTCAAAAACAAGTTGATTTACAAGCCACCCTCTATTTTGGGCTTACCTCGGTTATCACAGTTTTGTTAGTTAGGAAATTATTACTTCCTATTGTTCCGGAAGAATTTTTTACGATCAAGAAAACTGTTTTCACAAAATCACTCATGACATTGGTTTTGTTTTCTATTGTGATGATCATTGCAGCCACGCACATGATTCGAAAAGATATTGCACCTGGTAAATTGGAGAATAGCCCCTTTCCTATTCGTAAAGCATTGATCCGTGGATTAGAAGTTGGGGCACTCACCGGATTATTAGGTGCCGGGGGGGGGTTTGTAATTATTCCGGTTTTAATATTCTCTTTTAAACTTCCTATGAAAAAAGCAATCGGTACTTCATTGTTCATTATTGCTATCAATTCATTATTTGGCTTTGGGGGAGATATGATATCGAAACATCAATATAACTGGGAATTGCTATTTAGAATTTCTGCAATTAGTTGCGCAGGAATTTTTGTAGGAAATGCTTTAAGCAATAAAATTGGCGCCAATAATTTAAAGAAAGGCTTTGGTTATTTTGTACTAGCAGTGGGAACGTATATACTATTGCATGAGACTTTGAAGCCGAGATGATATATAATCTTCAATTTGGAATCATCAATCTGGATCTTTAATCATAAAGATGATTGGAGATTGAAGATTAGTAATTCTCGATCACCATAGCACTGGCACCACCACCACCATTACAAATACCTGCACCGCCGATTTTTCCGCCATGCTGTTTGAGCACATTGATAAGTGTTACAATTATGCGTGCACCACTACAGCCTAAGGGGTGACCTAAAGATACCGCTCCACCATGCACATTTACTTTAGCAGGATCCAACTTCATTTTTTGCGTGTTGGCTATCCCTACTACTGAGAAAGCTTCATTTAATTCTACAAAATCAAGGTCACTCATTTGTAACCCTGCTTTAGCAACCGCTTTTGGCAAAGCCAAAGAAGGTGTAGTAGTAAACCATTCCGGTGCTTGTTCCGCATCGGCATAACTTTTAATAATAGCTAACGGTTTTATACCCAATGCATCCGCTTTTTCTTTGCTCATTAATACAACTGCTGCTGCACCATCATTCATGGAACTTGCATTAGCAGCGGTAACCGTTCCCTCTTTACTAAATGCAGGTTTTAATTCGGGTATTTTATCAAACTTAACATTGAATGGTTCCTCATCTTTTGCAAATAAAATAGGATCGCCCTTACGTTGTGGAATAGGGACCGGTACTACCTCCTCTGCAAATTTACCCTCATTCCATGCAGCCTGACTTCTCTTATAACTTTCCACTGCAAACGCATCTTGTTCTTCGCGAGAAATATTACATTCTCTTCCACATAAATCAGCAGCATTACCCATGGCATAATTATGGTATACATCTGTTAAACCATCTTTAGCTAAGCCATCGATCAGATTTACATTACCATACTTATTTCCCCAGCGCAAATTTGGACTGTAAAAAGGCACATTACTCATGCTCTCCATTCCCCCCGCTACAACAACATCAGCGTCGCCCAATAAAATAGCTTGAGCACCTTGTGCAATCGCTTTCATGCCGCTCGCGCAAACTTTATTCACCGTAGTGGCTATAACAGCATCAGGTAACCCGGCAAACTTAGCTGCCTGCCGTGCAGGGGCCTGACCCGTATTCGCTTGTATCACACAACCCATTAATACTTCGTCAACTATTTTGCCATCGATACCTGCTTTCTCTATGGCACTCTTAATAGCGATAGCACCCAATTCAGGGGCTGTAAAATCTTTCAAGGCACCTCCAAAACTACCTATGGGTGTACGAACAGCAGAAACGATATAAACAGTTTTTTGCGACATAAATAAACAATTTGAAATGCAAAGTTAAGGAAAACTAACAAGTGTTAGGAAGAAGGGATTTTAGTTTTTTCTCCCGAAAACTATTCTATCCTTATATTTTCGATTATCATTTTCATAAAAAGGCTTAACCCAATTATCGGTATTATCCAATACCAGGGGCTTTACAACAGATGCATTGTTCATTGCATATCTAAAACTATAGTGATCAAAGAGGCGAACAGCCTCAATGCCAAAAGCAATGGCAATATTGGGGTCATAAATAGCGATTAGATTATCGCCATTAGCTTTCTCGCCACCGTCAGATAAATTGGAGGAGCCGGTGAATACAATAGGATTGTTACTTGTAAAATCGATAACAACAAACTTATCATGAATCACTTGTCCCATTCCACCCGAGAATTCTTTTTGAAAAGGATATGGAACTTTATCTTTTAGATAACTAAATGGAACCGTATCTGCTGTTTCTCCTTGCTTTACTAGTTCGTAATTACCTTTCTCATCGGTTCCATCTTTACTGCTAATACTTTGAACAATGCCGTAATGAAATAATGGGCTGTCATTAGGTATACTTCTTAAAAAACTTAGGGGCTCACCTCCACCATTAATTTGCATCACTGAAAACAAAACAGAAGATTCTGCATGGTTCAGTGCTTCTTTTAATTTAGCTAAAGAAATATCTGCCGTATTATGAGGAGATAAACAAATACTAAACACAGGTAACTCGGCTTTATTAAAATCGTACCATTTTTTAGTAACTTCTTCTTTTGTAATACCTATGCCGGAACTGCCATTTCGCATCAATTCATATACCTGATCAAAATAATCTGTGTATAATTTAGCAACATCTGCATCTTCTATTACCATACAGTTATTAGCTTGTACATATAAACCACGAATAGAAAAATTTGCAGATCCAGTAAATACTTTTGTGGGGTTACCATTTTCTATTTTTATCAAAACCTTATTGTGTTGAAAACGACTGAAGTGCCCTCTCACAACTTGTTGATGAGTAGTTTTATAAAGAAGATCAAAAACTTGATCTTCCGGTTTTGATTTAGCAGCATCCGTATGCAAGGGTGCATCATCAAGGATTACATAAAGTTTTTTACCGAAACTTGATAAATATTGGATGAAATCCGGGTGATCACAATCATAGATCATTGCACAAACCTCAGCATTATCATTCGCACACTCTTTTAAAAAGTCGAACAACATCTTGTTCACTTTACCACCAAGCCATTCGTATTGAGATTTAAAAGGTTTCGTATCGAAATCAATTGTTTTAGCCCCTTTTGGACGAATATCTTTATTATTAAATTTATCCGCATAAGCTTGAGATGATAGATATCCTTTAGTGAAACCAAAATCAAATTTTTTAGGGTGATTATTAAATATGACCACCGAAATACTAGCCTTCGTTTTTTCTACCAATGCATTATTGGCTCCCTGGAAATACATGGCACTAACCTCATAGATATAGGTACCCGATAAAACCTGGCCGGGAACATGCAGCCATCGAAAATATTGGAAAGGAGCTTCGAAACTGGAGAACCATTTTCTTTCTTCTGGTTTGGTATCTGCGTGATACCCCGCAAAATTTTCTTGATTTTTAAAACTAAGACGATTTAAAAGATAATCTGATTTCCCGTCCGGTGAGGTACATTTAATAGCAAAACCGGCCAGGTTTGTTATTTCAGATTCATCAAGATTCATGGCTAACATAACCATATCAACACCTATATAGGCGCTTACGGTTAGCTTATTATCGCTGCTTTTTGCTTTTATAAGAGCACTTGGATTGGTTGTCATGTTGGAAGATTTTGGAAATTAAAAATGAGGATTTGACTGATTTATTCAATCAAAGTATGGACTTAGTTCCAGAAAAGAAATAGAGGAAGCTCTATTTAATAATAATTTTATATTGCTATGCTTATATCAATTGTATCCCTGTTTGGGTAAATACAATCTTTTGCTGCTTATACAAGTTCCCTGTTGTCATTTTAAAAGTTTTTTTACTCATTCCGAAGAATGCGTAAATAGCTTCGGGATCTGATTTATCATGATAAGGCAGGTAGCCATTGTTTTCTTCCAGAAGTCGCAAAATTTTAGCAGCCTCATCTTCTACTTTATTAAAACCCGGTTTACCAAGCACTACATCAATTTTATTATCCGGACGAATGGTTTTAATAAAGCCATCTACCTGATCACCAATATGTAGTTTTTGAAAAACTTCGTTGCTATGTAAGACCCCGGTATGTTGGTTGTTGATGATCATTACGTACCCTAACTCAGATTCGCGATACACAATCATTTTCACCATCTCCATTTCTTTAACAGTGAGTGTATCATTACTTAAGAGGCTTTCAATTTTTTCGGTTGCGGCTACTCTTCCCGTCATTTCATCAATATATAATTTCACCAGATATTCAGCACCCATCCGCATACCGCCTAACTGTTTTGAGACAGGCACAAAAAGATCCTTCATCAATCCCCAATCTAAAAAAGCACCTTGTTTGGTAACGGATACCACTTTCATCAATGCTATTTCGCCAACCTGCGCTTTTGCTTTTTGGGTTGTAGCGATTAATCGATTATCAGAATCATGATATATAAACACTTCGATTTCATCCCCTTTCTTGATATCACGCGGAGCAAAGCGCTTAGGCAATAAAATGCCTTCAGCGCCGTCATTTAAATAATAGCCAAAATCTACTTTTCTATCAACAATAAGTTTGTTATATCTGCCTACTTGTATGGGGTTCATTATGCGAAGTTAGAACAATTCCGTTTGAGGGGTTGCTTCACCCGATTTCTGCTCCCATTCCATTTCAATGGTTTTACTATAATCAGTAAGCTTGGCTCCAACCGTTTTCCAACCGGTAACTTCAACCATTTTAGCAACTTTAAACTTGGCTTTTCGCACTTGTTGTCCACGACCGGTTTGCACCACCAAAATAGGTTCCTGATCTGTGGTTACTGCTTCCAGCCTATTTCCTTCTCCTTCTTTAATAAATTGGAACTGTGTTTTTAAAGTGGTAGTTTCTATTTTGAACCTTTTGATATTGAATTGATTTTTATCTGCATCCAAATAAACGGCGGAAATTATTTTCTCCGGATCAAACTGCTCTATCAATACTATTTTATCGGCTTCAAAACGTTGCGTAATTTCAGTATCGGTTAGTTCATAGCGTCCATCATTATAAAATACAATAATTTTTTCATCTTCAAAAGTCCCCAAATATTGCCCTTTTTCTTCTGTGTTTAATCTACCAAATTTATCATCGAACCAAAGTTTTCTTCCTTGTAAAGTACTTTTCCCTGCCTCTTTAAGTTTCACCGTTTTGATGGGATACTTAGTAACCTGGTTACCCATACTACCGCGACCTTTAATTTCTAATTCTTCGAAATAAAAATCTAGTTCTTTGATGCGAGCGGTACAATTAGGACTTAAAATAATTTTAACCGTTTCAGCTTCTCCATTGGGATTGGCTGTAAAGTAATGAACCCTGCTTTTTTCAGACCCCTTGGTAAGATCATATTCCTTATCGCGCGTAATACCGGTTACATTAAATCGCTTCGCGTAACTCACTCCGCTCTTGCCATCCACATAAATCATATTATAGGTGGTACGTTCATCATTTTTCTGAAAAACCGCTGCGTGAATAATATCTTTCCCAATAAAAACCTTGTCGCTTACTTTCACTACTTTCATGATACCACTCTTAGTAAAGGCAATGATATCATCGTAATCAGAACATTCACATAAGAATTCATCTTTCTTCAAACCTGTACCTATAAAGCCCTCTGCCCGATTGAAGTAAAGTTTAGTATTAGCA
>CABHOW010000076.1 GCA_902168225.1 uncultured Flavihumibacter sp.
CTTCTTGATATTGTGAGCCGGGCCCCTTACATCATGTGTAATAATGCCGGCAAAGTCTTTAAGCTGACTAACCTTTCTTTCTAAAGTTTGTTGTACTTGTGTTAGTTTGATGTTTCGCTGCTCCAAGTTTTTATTCAGCTCTTTTAATTCCGTAATTTCTTGAACTTGTGACACAAAAAAGTCAACCTCTCCTGTTTCTTTAAAAACAGCTGAAACGGTATTTAAACCCCAACAAATGCTTCCATCCTTTCTAATATATCTTCTTTCTCCTTGATAAAAATCTACTTGCTTGTTAATCAAAGCCATTACATCTACTTCTGCAATGGCAGCGTCTTCGGGGATTGTAATATCGGCAAAATGTTTTCCTACTATTTCCTCCCTTGCGTACTGAAGCAAGTCACATGTGGCTTCATTAACATCCAGAATAATGCCGTTTGTTCCTGTAATAGCCATTGCAATATGTGAAAACTGGAAAATATTCGTAAACTTCTCTTCGCTTAGCCGCACTCGCTCTTTTTGTTGATTAACCAGTTTGATCGATTCTACTAATTCTGTTACATCAGAAAAAGTTGCTAATCCATAGTTACCTGTTGTGGTAGAAATGATACGGGTATTGATATTAATCCATTTGCGTTGGTTGCCTTTAATTTTTATTCCAATAACTTTATTTTTTTGTGGCTCATTGGTTTCAAGTGTAATAGAAATAGGGAGCTTATGTGCAGGTGCGGGGGTGCCATCAATAAAAACGGCATTCCAATCTTCATCATTGGAAGACTTTCCGGAAAGCTCTTCTGCATTCATTTCTAGAATTTCAAGTGCCCTTTCGTTAAAACCAATAATGATTCCTCCTTCCTTTTCAACAATTACACCTTCGTCAATCGAATCAATAATGGATTGAAGAAATGTAGCATCTTTGAAATGATCTACAAATTGGGATTCATTCATGATTGTTTTACAGGTTTCTGAAACACTAAAATAAAGTATTAAAGCACCTGAGGGATGTATTAATTCGTCGAAATTTAGTTCGCAAACGTTTGCGGAATTACTAAACTATCTACTAGTTCCTGGAGATAAGTGCGGTCAGTTTCATCAAAATCATCGTATGCAACACTATCTACATCTAAAACTCCCACAACTTCATTATTTCGGATGATCGGTATTACAATTTCGGATTTGGATAAACTGCTGCAAGCTATATGTCCGGGAAACTGCTCTACATCGGGCACTATAAGTGTTTTTTGATCTGCCCAGCTTGTGCCACAAACTCCTTTACCCTTTTTTATTCTTGTGCATGCAATGGGCCCCTGAAAAGGCCCCAATACTAACTCATCACCCCTAACTATATAAAAACCAACCCAGAGCCAATTAAATTGCTGTTTCAGGGCAGCTACCGTATTTGCCATATTTGCAATGATATCCGGCTCTCCTTCTAATAATGCCTTTATTTGGGGTATTAATGCCTTGTACTGATCTTCTTTGGTGCCTTCGATCGTATGTAAATCTTCTGCCATATTATTATTTTTTTGCAAACCTCTTATAAAAAGCAAAATTATGTAACTCTTTTGCCTCCGCCCAAATTACTAATCTTGTAAATAATAATAGGAACACTAACCCTGAACTAATGCCAAACCATAAAGCAGGATAAAAATAATACATCAATTTATGCAGCGCATAAAAAATACATACAACCAGTAAGTAGGCTATAATTTTTTTAGTTGCATAAGGAATTGGATAGTGTTTTTGACCTAATAAAAAACTCACTACCATCATAAAAAAATAACAGCAAAAAGTAGCTATAGCAGCACCCAAATAATGCCAGGAAGGGATCAACACAATATTCAAACCAATCGTGAGTAATGCCCCTCCAACAGTAATCCAAGCACCCATTTTATTTTTATCGGTAAGCTTGTACCAAATGCTTAAATTATAATAGATACCCAGAAAAATATTACCCATGGCTAATAACGGAACAATATATAAACCCTGTGTCCATAAGGGTTTATGTATGGTCGTAAAAAACCAACTAAATACTTCAACAAATAAACTGATAAATAAAAACATATAGCAACAGGCGATCACAAAAAATTTCATGATGCGCGCATAGGTTTTTGCAGCATTCGTTTCCGTACTCTGCTTGAAGAAAAATGGTTCTGCAGCCATTCTGAATGCCTGAATCATAATAGTAACAAGGATGGCTATTCGGTAGATATTTGCAAAAACAGCTAGTTCGTGTTTGGCCTCCTCAACCGGTAAATCAACAACATGCTGGTAAATTAATCTACTCAACATATCATTTATCATACCCCCCATACCTACAATTATCAATGGGTAACTATAGCGCATTACTTTTTTCCAAATCATAGGATCGAATTGGAACTGTATTTGTTTGAATTCTGTAAATAATAAAATGCAGGTGCATATACTACCAACCATATTACCTAATAAATAGTAGCCGATACCCACTCCGTTATTTGTGAACCAAGCTAAATGGCTGTTGGGATGATGGTAAACATACGATGGAATAACACCTAAGAAAATAATGACACTTGATAAATTAATGACAACGCTCGAAAGGCGTACAAAAGCAAACTTCTTGGGGCGATTTTCTTGTCTTAGTCGTGCAAAAGCTAAAGTACTTAACGCATCAAAAAAAAGAATAGCAATCATCCAAGTAATAAATTCAGGATGTGCCTCCATATTCGACCATCGAATTATATAGTTACTGCACAATAAAACAATGGCTGTGAATAAAATAGTAGAGCCGAGTAGCGATACAGATAAGGTATTGTATAGTTTATGCTGATCGGTTTCTTTACTGAAACGGAAATAAGCCGTTTCTAATCCATAAGTAAATAATACATTCAAAAAAGGGATCATCGCATAAATCTGGGTAAGATCAGCTGTTACCGAAGGTTGCGCAAAAAAAAGGGGCAAGGATAAATTCATCAAATACCCTAAAAACCTATTTGCAATTGTGGGCACGCCGTACCAAAGTGTTTGAGAAGCTAGTTGTTTAATCCCTGCCATTATTGAGTTACTAAGTTATTGGTGGTTATCTATCGGTGGCTTTCCATCATTTATTCCGGGAGGCGCAAAACGATTATCCTGTAAAAATACAGAATCGGTTAGTGTTCCTAAAAAAGCTTTTAATTGCCCTATTTCATAATTACTCAAAGGCAGTTTATTTTGCAATACAGGGTCTGTATTTTTTGTGACCACCATATTTCTGCGATAATGCTCAAAAACATTCATCAATGAATAAAAGCGACCATCATGGCCATAAGGGAAGCTAATGGCTACATTTCTTAAACTGGGCACACGAAATTTTAAAGAGTCTGTAGATAAGCCGGTAATTTTCATCCTCCCTTTATCTTTTAAATAGGTATCTTCAGGTATACCAATATCACGATAACTAAAATCGGTGAAGAGGGGCTCAGTATGACAATTAATACATTTTTGTTTGAAAATTTCATAGCCTAAACTTTCAGGCAAATTGAAATTTGCTTCTCCTCTTTTTACTTTATCGTACTTGCTATTACTGCTTACTAATGTGAGTAAGAATTGACTCAATGCTTTCCCGATCCTTTCCGTACTAATTATTTCATCTCCAAAAGCTGCTTTGAACATTTTTTTATATTGAGGGGAAGCTTTCATTTTAGTAATTACCTGATCTATCGTTTCACCCATTTCATTATGCGCTGTAAGCGGTGCTAAAAATTGAAGATCTAAGTGATTAATACCCCCATCCCACATAAACTCTTTCTGCCATGCTAAATTAAATAGGGCAGGAGCATTACGGGTAGTAAGCATATTTTCTAAACCATGGCTTAAAGTATGATCATAGGTATTAAAAGCACCGAATTGTTGGTGACAACTGCCACAAGAAATAGTTCCGTCTTTACTGATCTGAGGATCATAGAAAATGGTTTTTCCTAACAATATTCCCTCTTGGGTTAAAGGATTTTTTGTAAAATCATAAACAGGCTGTGGCCATCCTTTCGGGATTTCAAATTTTACAGGTTTAGGCTTAAATGCAAAACGATCGGTTGTAATCCAGGCTGTACAAATTACTAGTAATAAGAATAGAATATGTATCTTTTTATTAGGCATTAGTTTTCTGAAGTTGTAAAGCTGGTTACGAAATTATCCGCCAATTGCATAGCCAGTAAGCTTGGCGTATGACAAATCGGTTGTTCTTTCAAAAGAATCGGGTATTTTCCGGAGAACCATTTAGCCAAATTTACTTCAATATATACGGATGTATTGTTAATCTTGTTTTGAGGAATCAGAAGCCGAATTTTACGGGTACTGTTAAAAGGGGATCTGAAACCTCCAACATCATGTGTAAAGCGGTTTCCGGCGGTATTGGCCTGGCTCGATACCCCTTCTAGTTTAGCCATAATATAACCGCTGTTCCAGGTCCAGAACATACCCCTCGATGGATCTAGCACTCCATTCTGTATACCACTCGTATTTTTTAAACTATCTACCCCAATTGTAAAAAACAAGTATTGTAACTGAGGTGCTTGTACCTTGATTAGTTGAGAGCTACTGTCTGCCACATCTATTAAAAAATGTTCTTTACTTAATGCAAGGGTATCTCCTCTAACAGTTACCCCTGTTAATCCCGAAATATAAAATTTCATTTTATATACTTGAATAGATTCACCTGCATCAGTAATATATTCTTTTTTAAGCTGAAAAGGGGATTGATTAAAATTGAAATTAAAAATAATAGCAGTGGTATTATAGGTTTGCCCTGTAACCATATTTTTAAAAATCATGAAACAACTTATAAAAAGTATTTTGCGTATCATTCTCCGTTGGGGTTATATCTATTAATTTTTTTTCTTAGTGTTTTTATGAAAGTGTTTTTCTTTTTTGTTTCTATTCTCTTTTCTTTTGATGCAGCGGTAGGTTTGGTAGCTTTTCGGGGTTTTGTTTTTACTAATGCACTGTTAACCCATTGATTCATTTTGATAATTACTTGTTGCTTATTTTCTAGTTGTGTTCTGGCACTTTGAGATTTCGCAAGTAATATTCCTTCGCCGGTAATTTTATTCTTTAATTTTTCCAGTATCAGTGATTTCTGCTCCATACTGATCAAAGCCGATGCTGCAACATGCCACCGGCCTTCAACCATTGTTTCCAACTTGTTTACATTTTGTCCGCCTTTGCCTCCGCTTCGTGCCGTTTGAAAAATAATCTCCCCGCTTATATCTATCTTCATTCTTCAAATTTCGGATAAAAGATAATAGCATGCGTGTTGTGATACAACGAGTTAAAGAGGCATCCGTAAGGGTAAATAATGCCCTTATCGGAAAAATTGATACTGGCTTACTGGTATTTGTTGGTATTGAAGCAGGGGATGGGGAAGAAGATGTAAAATGGTTAAGCCATAAAATAGTAAACCTTCGCATATTCAACGATGAAGATGGCGTTATGAATAAAAGTGTACTGGATATAGGTGGCGGTATCTTATTTATAAGTCAGTTTACATTGCATGCTGCTACACAAAAAGGCAATAGACCTTCTTATAGTAAAGCCGCTAGGCCTGAAATAGCGATTCCTGTTTATGAAAGAATGATTACGGTATTAAACTCGCTTTTACCTAAACCTCTTGCCACCGGTAGTTTTGGAGCGGATATGCAAGTATCACTTGTGAATGACGGTCCTGTAACTATAATGATTGATTCGAGGAATAGGGAATAGGTTATAGGTTATAGGTTATAGGTTATAGGGTATAGAGTGTAAGTTTTTTGTAAGTAAGTAAATAAATAATGAACGAAAATTCTTAAATAATTTTAAGTTTCTTTAATCTATTAACTATTCCCTGTAACCTATAACCTTTTCCCATGACCCTCGATCAAGCCCAAAAACAAGTAGATCAATGGATTAAAACCATTGGTGTTCGCTATTTTAATGAGTTAACTAACTTAGGTATTTTGGTAGAAGAAGTGGGTGAATTAAGTAGGTTAATGGTACGTAAATACGGAGAACAGTCTTTTAAAGAATCCGATAAAAAAACGGATTTAGCAGATGAAATGGCCGATGTACTATGGGTACTTATTTGTTTGGCTAATCAAACCGGTGTAAATCTTACAGAAGCTTTCCGGAAAAATATAGAAAAAAAAACCTTGCGGGATGCCAATAGGCATAGGGATAATGAGAAATTACAGTAAGGTTTTCAGGTAAAGACCGAATAGCCTTATTTTTGCCGCTCTATGAGCAATAATACAGATAATCGTTTTCAGGCTATTATATCCCATGCCAAAGAGTATGGATTTGTTTTCCCAAGTAGTGAAATTTATGATGGACTTAGTGCTGTTTACGATTATGGCCCCTATGGGAGTGAGCTGAAAAAGAATATCCGCGATTATTGGTGGAAGAGCATGACCCAAATGCACGATAATATTGTAGGGATAGACGCCGCCATTTTTATGCATCCTACTACTTGGAAAGCAAGCGGACATGTTGATAATTTTAGCGACCCGATGATCGATAATAAAGACAGCAAGAAGCGATATCGGGTAGATCATTTGATAGAAGCGAAGGCCGATGTTTTGAAGGAGAAAGGTGAAGGGGATAAGGCAGATGGATTAATTGCTGCGATGGAAAAATTATTGGCAACGGAAGATTATACAGGATTAAAACAATTGATTGAAGACGAAAAAATTGTTTGTCAGGTAAGTGGTACCGCTAACTGGACAGATATTCGTCAGTTTAATTTGATGTTCGCTACCCAGTTGGGTTCTGTAGCAGAAGATGCCGACACTATTTATTTAAGACCTGAAACGGCACAGGGGATTTTCGTGAATTTTTTAAATGTGCAAAAAACAGCCAGGATGAAAATACCTTTTGGCATTGCACAAACAGGCAAAGCTTTTAGGAATGAAATTGTGGCGCGTCAATTTATTTTCCGTATGCGTGAATTTGAGCAAATGGAAATGCAGTTTTTTGTACGCCCGGGTACACAAATGCAATGGTATAATTTCTGGAAAGAAGAAAGATTAAATTGGCATTTGAGCTTAGGCATTCCTACTGAAAAATACAGGTACCATGATCATGTGAAATTAGCACATTATGCGGATGCTGCTTTAGACATTGAATACGAATTCCCTTTTGGTTTTAAAGAAGTAGAAGGCATACATAGCCGTACTGATTTTGATTTAAAAAGTCACCAAGAGTATAGTAAGAAAAAGCAGCAATATTTCGATAACGATATTGATGACACAACAGGAAAACCCTTTGGTAACTATATTCCTTATGTTATAGAAACTTCTATTGGTTTAGATCGAATGTTCTTACTGATATTAAGCCATGCTTATGAAGAAGAAACTATTACTAAAGAAGATGGTACTTCTGATAGCCGTGTTGTGATGAAAATTCCGGCAAAGATTGCTCCTGTTAAATTAGCTATCTTACCCTTACTTAAAAAGGATGGACTACCAGAAATAGCACGGGAATTATTAGATAGCTGTAAAGCTTCTTTTAAATGCTTTTACGAAGAAAAAGACGCAATTGGTAAAAGATACCGCAGGCAAGATGCAATTGGTACCCCGTTCTGTGTAACTATCGATCATCAAACAAAAGAAGATGGTACGGTAACTATTCGGCATAGAGATGCAATGACGCAGGAAAGGATACCTTTAACAGCCGTAAAACAATTAGTTTTACAAGCTATTGATTAGCCGTATAGTTCTAGATGAATATCTTTTTTATCATAACCAAGTGCAAGGATTCTTTGTTTGGCTTCATCAACCATATTCTTCCATCCGCATAAATAAAAATGTGCCGGTGGAAGATTACCTTCTGGTGTTTTTGCTTTGCTAATTATATCCTCATATACCTGATGAACATATCCCTTATATTTTCCTTCTGGAACATTGGCTTCTCTGGAGAAACAGGGGTAGTGATAAAAATTAGGATGCTCTCTTTCCAGTGCTTTTAATTCAGCTTCATATAAGCTATCATCAAATAATCTACAACCGAAAATCAAATGAATTTTTTCATGAGAAAGTTGGTGTTTATGGATATAATGTACCATTGATCGGAATGGAGCAATACCGGTACCAGTACAAATAAAATAAAGATCTTTTTCTATAGATGCGGGTAAAGTGAATTTTCCCTGTGGCCCACGTAGTGGAAAACTGGTACCTACTTTTGCTTCGTTAAATAAATAATTTGTACCGGCGCCACCTTCCAGCAAAACAATAACTAACTCTATTGTATTAGTACCGTCCGGTGCAGAAGCAACTGAATAACTTCTCCATCGTTTATTCTTTTGTTCATGAATAGGAAGATCGAGTGTAACGAACTGGCCCGGAGCAAAATCAAAATTTTCTACCTCCGGTATTTGAATCCAAAATCTTCTTGTACTAGTACTAATTGTTTCTATTTTGGTAATGATACCCTGCCTCCATGGTTCAAGCATAAAAAGATTTTCTTAAATGTAAGCAATATATCGGATAAAAAAATCCCCCCAAACCACGGTTTGGGGGGATTTCAATTTATAGTATGCTATCTCAACGCAGTATGATAATTTTTTCTGTATACACTTTTCTATCATGTGATATTTTTAGCAAGTAAACGTCATTAGCGGCTTGTGCTAAACTTATCTGATTATTATATCTACCTATAAAGTTAGATTGTGTATTTCGGTACATGGTTTGCCCCGAAGCACTAAGCACCTCCACTACTAAGTCTGCTCTACGCGTAACATCAAAGCTTACTTGAAATAATCCATTACTTGGATTAGGTGTAACTTTCAAACCAATTTCTTGCGAAGGTGCATTTACAACAGCAGTAACCGTGTAATTGAAATTAGCCGAGGTTTTAGAGCAAGTGAAACGATCCGTTACGATTACTTTATAGTTTCCTGAGCGTGTAGGCTTAATAGATTTATTTGGTCCAACACTAATAAAACCCGTATCGTTAAACATCCATTGGTATGAAGCGGCTCCCGCTACACTCGCTATTAATGAATCTCCGGCAATACTTACGGAAGGATTACCAGCATCTGGAGCAGCAACGATTGGGGATGACAGTGGGCTTGGGCAACCCGTTACAACCCTAGTATCGTAAAAGAAATAGAAGAATTGATTGGCATTTACACCGGTTGATAAAGAGGCACTATTACCTGTCCAAGTCATAATACCTGGTGCCCCCAGTGGGTATGTTGTTCCGGAAATGCCATTATTACGATAAATAGATGCTCCATTTAAACATTCAAGTATTAAAATCTTGTCTCCACTTGTTGGTACATTCAAATTCAGTAAGTAAACGGCACCGGTATCTGAAGGATCGTTAACATTGGCACCCAATGAAGGACTTGTAGGGCTTGTTGGATATACATCAATGGTTGTTACCGCTTCTTGATTATAAGTATAAGAACCGGCAGTAGATCCCATGCTCATATTTCTACCAACTGTGATACGAATTTGTCCAGGGTTTCCTATGAATAATCGAACAGTTTCAATTTTTAAGGGGGTCGCTGCGTTGAAACTCATGAAGTTGCCAGCGAATGTATTGTAACCTCCATTGGTGTAAACTAATTTATTTGCAGGTGCTAACGCAGCTCTTGCATCTTTACTTACGAAATAGGTTCTATTTGCCGGAACTGTACTTGTATTTACCGTACTGGAATTCGCAGTATTCACTACTGAATTTGTGGGGATAGGATTGGAACCGGGGGTATTGCTGGTGTACCAAAAATATTTAGCCGAGGTAGATGGGTTAATTACCTGAAGTAATGCTGATCCGCTACATGCAACGCCCTCGCCATTTATAGTAGCAGGTGCTGCGGCAATGGCAACACTAGAGCTAATACTATTATTACTACTATTTTGGTCGCCCACTAAATTAGCTGTAACTGTTATGGTATAAGTTGTACCCGCTACCGCATTAAAAGGCGTTTGGAAAGTATAATTGCTACTGCTTTGTCCGGCTATTGAGGTCGGACAGACTGCATTGATAGTAGCAACTGTTGTTGATCCATTCAATACCGTTGCGGTTACAGGTATATTATTTTGAGTTGTAGTTCCTGCATTATATAATGTAGCAGTAATATATTGCTGAGTATTGGAACAATCACCACCTTGTGGTGCAACAATATTGGTAATTGCCATATCATTAGAGGGGTTCACAATACGAACCCTAAAGTCTTGGGTTTCTCCTTTGCCATAAGTACCACAAGCATTTACATCGCTTGCATTTACAGCTTCTTGTACTATTACACGCATTATAGTAGTTGTTCCGATAACAACGTTGGCAGGAACGGTAATATTAGTACTGAAGTTTTGGGCAACAGAAGTTAAAGAGCCACTAACAGCTACTTGTTCTGTACTTTCAAAAATTCCATTATTATTATAATCTATAAATATTTTTACAAATCGGTTATTGGTAGAAGCATCACAAGTGCTTACACGAATAGTAACAGGAACGCTCTGGAGCGGCTGTAGATCTGCAACCAAAGCCGTATTATCCGTATATGTTTTACAACCCGTAGTACTGCCATAATTAATATTTGAAATACGAACACTATCTATTCGAGCTCCTCCGCCTCCAGAGGTTGAAGCACAATAAGCTGATCCGCCAACCCCACTAATAATCAGCGCATAAGCCTGCGATCCTCTTTGTAATGTTCCTTTATGTGAAACTGTGATAGTATATGTTTGTCCGGGTATGGTACTATCTAATTGTACCCGCTCAACATTATCGGTGATATTATCACCTCTTTGAGCGGCTACGGCAGGATTACTTACATCTAAGGTCCAGGGAAAATAAGTACGAGACCCTTGTGTGATTCTAATATCTAAATCGTTCACTAATTTTTTTGTTCGGTCGTTTAAATTAGTAAGCGGATTTGTGTTTACACTTGCTATCGGATCTGTCCAGCAAATTGTTGCAGATAAGGGCACTTTACCTGTAGCCACAACAGTGCGGGTAAAACTGCCCCCATTTACCAAATTATTCTCAAATAATAAATCGGAGCTGGTGTTTGCATTATTACTTGCTACTGCATTAGTAAGAACAGAAGCGGCTCTTTGTACATTCAATAAACCCCAACCAAACTGATAATCGGGTCCGAGGGAACTGCCTGCTTCGTCTGCTGTATGGATGGCTAACCCCTTCAATGTAGAAGACCGCATAAAGGATCCGCTTCTTAAACGATTATAATACTCTTGGAGTAGCAACAAAGATCCTGTGGTATTTGGTGCCGCCATGGAAGTACCGCTTAATGTGGCGTAAGAAGTAGTAGAATTACCACCGGTGGAAGTTACGCTTACGCCGTCTGCTACTAAATCCGGTTTAATACGACCATCATCTGTTGGTCCCCATGAACTAAAAGAACTCATCACTACATCCCCCGGTTTGTTCCACCCGCCAGGAATACCATTTACAGCACCAATAGTTAAATTATTTTTTGCAATACCGTATCCTGAGATAATATCATAACCATCATTGCTGCTTATTCCGGCAGGTCTGTTACCGGCATTAACAAAATTGAAATTAGCATCATAACGCCAATAGTTTTCTCCTACAGCAGGTCCGTTATTGCTTCTATCATTTCCTGCACTGGATATGATCAGATAATTAGGTGCATTGTAAGCGATAGAATCAATTCTTTGTGCGTCACTGCTATAATATCCGTACCTATAGTCTTCATTTTCACCGGGTCGGCCATAGAACTGCCACCTACTTTGAGAACTGTTATAATCCCATCCACAAATCAAGCCATAGGAATGATTTGATAAGAGTAGGCCGTTCGCAGCTTCTGCAGTCATTTCTGAAAAATCATTTTGGTACTCGTAAGCTATAATATTAGGAATCCCATATGCCATACCTTTTGCAATTGGGTTTACACCGGAGGCAATTAATGTTCCGGTTACATGCGTGGCATGATTTAATCCTGTACCACCCACAAAATTGTCTTTTTGATTAATCCGCGTTCCGAATTCAACATGGTTAGGCAAAGGGGCTCCATCAAATTCCCAAATACCCAATTTGTTTTGCATGCTTGCGCTGCTGCCCGATAAATTTAATCCACTTGCTCCTCCATTCCATAAAGCACTTGCTCTTGTAGTTGCAGCAGCTATTGTGTTATTGTCGGATTTTATGTATTTAGGAAATCCAAACTCATCTACCCCCATTAATTTAGCGATACCACCATTCGATAACTTTATTTCAGTATCCCATTTTTTTTCTTTTGCTAAAGAAAGAGCACGAGCATAATTAAGCTGTTGTTCTAATTTTAAATATTGAGAAGATAGCTTCAAAACCCGTTCATTGGTAATTAATTGCGCTGCTATTTGCTTGCTAAAAAAAAGCACGATGAAAATAAATAGGGTAACCCTTTTCGTCATATAGAATATTTTTTTTCGGCATCCCAGCCAAAAGTCATGAATTTGCCTTTAAATTTAGATACTTTAGTCCTTTAAAATGTAGTATGAGGCGGATTCTTTTTCTAATTATAAGTATTTTTTTCATTCTTCTGTCTTGTAAGTCTACAAAAACTAAGCAATCGGTGGTATTTTCACAAGGTATAACGGGTATAGTAGAACAAATTTCGGGCAATCAAATGCCTCGAATTGGGCGAGAACCCGATAAACCCAAGCCTTTTCCTACAACGGTATTCTTTTATGCGCCAACTGATATCACGCAGGTTCAGCGCATTGGAGAAACTCCTCTATATACGAGCATATTTACCAAATTGATTGCTACTACCGAAACAGATAGTTTGGGTAAGTTTACTGCCACTTTACCTGTAGGCAGATATTCAGTTTTTGTTCAAGTAGAGAAGAAATTTTTTGCCAATAATTTCGACATTCGAAATAACATTTCTCTCGTAACTGTGGAAGAGAATAAATTAGTTGAGATCAAGATTTTAGTGAACCATAAGGCCACAAATTAATTGTATCTTTGCACGCCCGAAAGGGAAGGTGTCTATGAATTTGGAGCATTTATTGGAGCAGTATCAGCAAACACCCCTGCTTTTGCAGTTGGTGAACAGGCTCTCCTATGCAGATAAACAACATATTTATCTTAAAAATGCACAAGGTAGCGCTGCGGAGTTTTTTGTAAGCGCTGTTTTTGCTCATCCTGAATCGAAAGGCCTTAATCATCTTATCATACTGAATGATGCAGAGGAAGCTGCTTATTTTCATAATACGGTAGAGAATTTAACCAGTGCATTAGATCTATTTTATTTTCCTTCTTCATTTAAAAACAGAAAAAATTTCCGGCTCCTTAACCCATCTCATGTGATGCTTCGAACAGAAGCACTTACAAAATTAGCCCAGGGTGGTAATAAGAAAATTATCATCACTTATCCTGAAGCCATTTTCGAAAAAGTGATTCTACCATCTACACTGAGTAATAACATCATCACCATTAAAACTAATGATACCATAAACCCCGAGAGTTTAATGGAGTTATTTGTGATGTATGGTTTTGAAAGAACTGATTTTGTTTACGAGCCCGGACAATTTGCACTTCGCGGCGGAATTCTGGATATTTACTCTTTTGGTAATGAAAAACCTTATCGTGTAGAATTATTTGGTAATGAAGTGGATAGTATTCGCATCTTCGATCCGGAATCACAACTAAGTGAGCGAAAATTATTACAGGTAACCATTATTCCCAATGTAGAAAGATTACCGGAAACTTCCGGAGATACAGAAAAAACTTCCTTATTAGCGTTTGTTCCGGAGAATACTGTTATTTGGTTGAAAGACTGGGATGTAATAGAAGAAAAAATTAAGACACAGGAAGAAGATCTGGAAGGCTTTTTATCACTAATAAACGATGGTCATTTCAGTAAACAAGAAGAGGAGGAAGATATACATGTACTCAAGCAAGTGAGCTGGCAAGACTTTATTAAAGCAGATGCTATTGCTCAGTTATTAAAGCAAAGCATATTGGTGGAGTTTGGGTACAAACCTTATTTTGCCACCAGTGAAATTGAATTAAACACAAAGCCACAGCCCGCTTTTAACCGTCAGTTCGATCTGTTGATCAAAGATCTCAAAGCTCATGAGGGATCGGGATATAGCATTTATATCTTCGCAGAGCAGGTTAAGCAACTGGAAAGACTGCATAGTATATTTAATGATTTACAAACTGATATTCAATTTGTTCCTATTGGTACAGGCATACATGAAGGTTTTATAGACCATACCATAAAAATTGTATGTTATACCGATCACCAAATATTTCAACGGTATCATAAGTATAAAGTAAAACAAGCATACAATAAAAATAAAGCCCTTACTTTAAAAACGCTTCGCGATTTGCAGCCGGGGGATTATGTTACCCATATCGATCATGGCGTTGGTACCTATAGTGGATTACAAAAATTAGAGGTAAACGGTAAAATTCAAGAAGCTGTAAGAATTATTTATAAAGACAAGGATATTCTCTATGTAAATATTAATTCCCTTCATAAAATTTCGAAGTATACCGGCAAGGAAGGAACGGTTCCTAAGATCAATAAATTAGGAAGCGATGTTTGGGCAAAATTAAAAGAGAAAACAAAAGCTAAAGTAAAAGAAATAGCTTTCGATTTGATCAAACTATACGCTCAACGTAAATCGCAACAAGGGTTTGCACATATGCCCGATACTTATCTGCAAACAGAATTGGAAGCCTCTTTTATTTATGAAGATACACCCGACCAAAGCAAGGCAACAGCTGATGTAAAGAAAGATATGGAGAGTGAATCGCCTATGGATCGACTGGTTTGTGGCGATGTAGGATTTGGTAAAACAGAAATTGCTGTTCGTGCTGCCTTCAAATCTGTAACAGATGGTAAACAAGCTGCCATACTGGTTCCTACCACCATCCTTGCTTTTCAACACTATAAAACATTTAAAGATCGATTGAAAGATTTCCCGGTTACGGTAGATTATGTAAATCGTTTTAAATCGGCTAAGGAAAAAAAAGAAACACTTCAGAAATTAAGTGAGGGGAAGATCGATATTATTGTAGGTACCCATGGGTTACTTGGTAAAGAAGTAAAGTTTAAAGACCTGGGGATCATGATTATTGATGAAGAACAAAAATTTGGAGTTGCGCATAAAGAAAAACTGAAAACACTTAAAACAAATGTTGATTGCTTAACGCTTACTGCTACCCCTATTCCACGTACTTTACAATTCAGTTTAATGGGGGCTCGTGACTTAAGTATTATCAATACCCCACCCCCAAACCGACAGCCCATTCAAACGGAAGTGCACGTTTTTAATGACGACTTTATAAGAGATGCTATTTATTTTGAAACGGAAAGAGGCGGACAAGTATTCTTTATTCACAACAGGGTACAGGGTTTATCGGAAATGAGTGCTTTGATAAAAGGGCTTTGTCCTGATTTGAGTGTAGGCTTTGCACACGGACAATTAGAGGGGCATGAGTTGGAAGAGCGCATTCTCGATTTTATCGATAAAAAATACGATGTGTTGGTTTGTACCAATATTGTGGAAAGTGGGGTAGATATTCCGAACGTAAATACCATCATTGTAAACAACGCACATCAATTCGGATTGAGCGATCTACATCAACTAAGAGGTAGGGTAGGAAGAAGTAATAGAAAAGCCTTTTGTTATTTGTTGGGGCCACCTATGAGTACTTTACCGAATGATTCCAGAAAGCGGTTACACAC
>CABHOW010000077.1 GCA_902168225.1 uncultured Flavihumibacter sp.
CTCTTACCCTCCAATCAGGTACTTAATACAACTCAAAATACCTGTTTACATTTGTTATGGCACAAAAGACTATGCAGCCCCTTTCAATGATTATTTTAGAGCCGAAATAATAAGACAGCAAAAAGTAAATTTTACTTTCAAAGCATATTTTGGTCTTGAACACAACTTTTTCCCTGTAAAAGAAAATGGTGAAATAGACTATAGTAAGTTCAATTGGGATAGTGTTATGCTCGACTGGGCAAAGTGGTTAAAAAAATAGGCTTCAGGAATTAATCTCAAAGCCTATGAACAAATTATTTTATTACCGAATATGTAATTAGCTATCGCTTCCATAGCGAAGAACGAAGATTAAGGCTCCCTTCCTCTTTTGTTCCATCCAAAACATAGCCACCTGCATTGATATTGATACCTATTATTTTCTTCGCATCATTACGTTTAAAAGTTGCTACGCCTTGAAATTGTGTAATTACAAATACATCTTCGGATTGCTTCTCTAAAGGTGAACTTCCTACGGCAGAAGTCATTGTAAGTGCACCATTATCGAATGTAACGGTCACATCAGATACTACACTGCCTTCCGGAAATTTATATTTACCTACGTATTGTTTCAACGTGGTATCTGTTTGCGCAGCTATAGTGAATGCAAATCCAATTAGTAAAAAACTAAGAAGTGCTATTTTTTTCATGACTATTTTTTTCTGAAAATACAAGTTTTTCTGAAGCAATCATATGAAATTTATGAGATTTCTCACTACACACTTTCATAAACCACCGCCGCTCCTTGCCCCACCCCCACACACATGGTTGCCAAGCCATACTTTGCCTTCCTTCTATTCATTTCATGTACTAAAGTAGTGGAGATACGCGCTCCGCTGCATCCTAGAGGATGCCCTAATGCAATAGCCCCACCATTTACATTCACAATCGTGGGATCCAAATTCAGATCACGCATACAAGCTATACTTTGTGAGGCAAAAGCTTCATTTAATTCTACCAATGATAATTCCTGAGCGTTCAGCCCTGCTCGCTGCAGGGCTTTCTGTGAGGCCGGCACTGGGCCGATACCCATAATTCGTGGATCTACACCGGCTACACCCATACTAACTATCCTTGCAATTGGTTGTAGGTTGAATAATTTTACCGCTTCTTCACCGGCTAATAATAAGGCCGCAGCACCATCATTTATCCCTGATGAATTCCCTGCTGTAACGGTTCCGTCTTTTGCAAATGCAGGTTTTAAAGCTGCCAGTTTTTCCAAACTGGTTTCTCTTGGGTGTTCGTCTTTATTAAACCATGTAATCATTCGATCATTAATCATTTCTATTGGTGATATTTCATCCTCCCATTTTCCCGCCGCTAACGCGGCGGCATATTTCTCCTGTGATGCCAATGCAAAACGATCCTGTTCTTCCCTGCCGATATGCCATTCCCTCGCTACATTCTCTGCAGTCTCACCCATACTATAAGGATGATACATTTCCGCTAATTTTTTATTGGTAAATCGCCACCCGATCGTAGTGTCGAAGGTTTCCACCTTTCTACTCCATGCCCCATCGGCCTTTGCAGTTACAAAAGGAGCTCTCGTCATACTCTCTACCCCTCCCGCTATATACAGCATCCCTTCATTACACATGATCGATCTGGCAGCATCCATAATCGCTTGTAAGCCACTGGCACATAAGCGATTCACCGTATTGCCACCAACACTTATGGGTAAACCCGCCAATAAAGCACTCATCCGGGCAACATCTCTGTTATCTTCTCCTGCCTGATTAGCAGCTCCTGCAATTACATCTTCAATAGCATCGGGATCTATCGACTCATTCCGTTTTAATAAGGTTTGAATAACATGGGCTAATAAATCATCCGGACGAATACTACTCAATCTTCCACCGTACCTGCCTATTGGCGTGCGTACAGCATCTATTACATAACAAGCGTTCATAGGGCAAAGATACAGTTTAGACCGAGAGTCGGTAAGTCCGGGAGTCCGTAAGCCAGCATTAATTATCTAAATATATATGCTATAAACCTACACCACCTATTCCCTATAACCTTTAACCTCCTACCTATTCCGTATCTTTGCACCATGAACAGTTCTTTACCAAATATCAGGCACTTGAGCACCGAAGACCTTACGGCCTATTTCGAACAAATAGGAGAAAAGAAGTTTCGCTTGCAACAAGTGCAAGAATGGCTTTGGCAAAAACATGCCCATAGCTTCGAGGCTATGAGTAATTTAAGTAAAGAATTGAGAACTAAACTGAGTACCGATTTCAGCTTGCCCGCCCTAAAAGTGGATGCTACCCAGTTTAGTAGCGATGGCACTATTAAAACGAGGTTTAAAACCTACGATAATCATTTGATCGAAGGTGTGCTTATTCCTACCGAAGATCGCAAAACTGCTTGTGTGTCTTCTCAAATTGGCTGTAGCCTCAGCTGTAAATTCTGCGCCACCGGTTATATGGATCGAAAAAGAAATTTAACATTCGACGAAATCGTAGATCAAGTAGTACTTATCAACAAACAAAGTGAAGAAACTTATCAAAAAAAACTAAGCAATATCGTTTTCATGGGTATGGGCGAGCCATTACTCAATTATAATAATGTGCTGAAAGCCATAGAGCGCATTTCAGCAGAAGATGGTTTGTTTATGAGCGCACGTCGTATCACCGTTTCTACTGCCGGTGTTGCCAAACAAATAAAAAAATTAGGAGATGATGGTGTACGATTTAAATTAGCACTTTCCTTACATGCTGCTAATGATGCCAAGCGAAATGAAATAATGCCCATCAATGAAACGAACAGTATTAAAGTATTGATCGACGCCTTAAATTATTTCTATAAAAAAACAGGTAACGAAATAACGCTTGAATATATCCTCTTCAAAAATTTAAATGATTCTCCAAAAGATGCCGAAGAACTTACTAAAATTTATCGGCAAGTACCTGCGGATCTGATTAATATCATTGAGTACAATAGCATCGACGCCTTTAAGTTTACAAAACCGGAAGAGGAAGATGTGCAACAGTTCATGAATATTTTAGCCAATAATAAAGTGAATGCTCGCTTGCGCAGAAGCAGGGGTAAAGATATTGATGCTGCGTGCGGACAATTAGCGAATAAGGGATAGAGGCGATAGGAAATAGGTTATAGGGAATAAGTAATAGTTTTTTAACCCCGAAGGGGTGACATATTTTTAGGGAAATGAAAAAGAATCGTACAGATAATTTTAGCAAGTTTGCCAATCAAAAAAAAGGAGCGGCAATTAAAGAAGCATATAGGCAAGAGAAACGCAAAATAAAAGCGGAAGCTCGGGAGAAAGGGGAAGCGCTTCGACAGGCGAAGAAAGAGATTCCTCGCTCCGCTCGGAAAGACGATAGACCGGAGACCACCCTTCGACAAGCTCAGGGTGACAGCCCCAAACCCGCAACTCGTAACCCGAATCCCGAAACTGGCTCCATGCCCCTTAATAAATTTATCGCACACTGTGGTGTTTGTGGCAGAAGAGAAGCAGCAGAGTTAGTGAAAGAAGGAAAAGTAACAGTAAATGGTGATAAAGTTTTTGAACCGGGTTATAAAGTTAGTGATACCGATAAAGTAATTGTGAAGGGCAAAAGAGTTTTTCTGCAAAAGAATAGCGTTTATATTTTACTAAACAAGCCTAAAGATTTTATTACAACTTCCAGCGATCCGCAAGGAAGAAAAACAGTACTAGATTTAATTAAAAGTGCAACTACAGAAAGGGTATATCCTGTGGGCAGGCTAGATAGAAATACAACCGGTGTACTCTTGCTCACAAACGACGGGGAACTGGCGCAAAAGCTTACCCATCCTTCGTTTGAAGTAAAAAAAATTTATGAAGTAACCCTCGATAAACCGGTTGCTAAAACCGACCTCGATCAAATAGCTGCAGGTATTACTTTGGAAGATGGTTTTGTGGCAGCCGATTCGGTTGGCTATGCTAATACGAAGGATAAACATATTGTTGGTATTGAAATTCATAGCGGCAAAAACAGGATCGTTCGCCGCATTTTCGAACACCTGGGTTATGATGTAAAAGCACTTGATAGAGTGATGTTTGCAAACCTTACAAAAAAAAATGTAGAACGCAGTAAATGGAGATATCTCAACGAAAAAGAAGTACGTTTATTAAAATTCATGAATAATTCTTTTGTACGCAAACAAAAAGGATAGGCGCATGAAGTTAGAGGTACTGTTAGAGAAAGAAGAATTTGTTGCCGTTAATAAACCCGCCGGTTTATTAAGTATACCTGATAGATTAGGTATCGAACGTTCTTTAAAAGATATACTCAAAGAAAAATATGGGAATATTTTCACGGTTCATCGCCTGGATAAAGAAACCAGTGGCGTAATCATTTTTGCTAAAACAGAAGAATCACATGCTGCACTTTCTGAATTATTTAGCAGCAGAGATATGAAAAAATGGTATCTCGGTTTGGTGAGCGGACAAATGCTCAACACTACCGGAAGTATTGATGCGCCTATTATGGAGCATCCCGGCAAAAACACAAAAATGATGACCCATGCCAAAGGCAAGGCATCATTTACAGATTATGAAGTGCTCGAAACCTTTCGCTTATTCACTTGGGTAAAATTTCAGATACATACCGGAAGAACCCATCAAGTTAGAGTTCATGCCCAGCATATCGGTCACCCGATCGTATGCGATGATATTTATGGCGATGCTAAACCTGTTTTATTATCTGCTATCAAACGAAATTTTAAACTATCCAAAATAGCAGAAGAAGAACGACCTATCCTTTCGCGATTAGCACTTCATTCTTACCAATTAGTTTTTACATTAAATGGTAATAGCTATACTATTGAAGCGCCCATACCAAAAGATATCAGCGCTTTATTACAGCAGTTACGAAAATGGAAGGGTTAATTATTTTTATACACGGTTCCGTTTTTCATCACAAATTTAATACGACTCATACTCGTTACGTCTTTAGTTGGGTCTCCATCAACTGCAATAATATCTGCCAGTTTATCTTTTTCAATCACTCCAATTCTATCATCGCCCAATAAATCTGCAGCGTTTAAAGTAGCACATTGTATGGCTTCTAATATGGGCATCCCGGCTTCGGTCATATATATAAATTCCATCCAATTTTTACCGTGACTATATACACCTGCATCTGTACCAAATGCAATTTTAACCCCACGTTTATAGGCTTTTGCAAAAGTAGCTTGAATAAAATTTCCAACTACCAATGCTTTTGCCCTTACGATTTCAGGATAATAACCCGGTTTTTTTGCGGAATCGGCAGAAGATTTTCCTGCAATAATGGTAGGTACTAAATAAGTACCTCTTTGTTTCATCAAATCCATTACTTCTTCTGTCATGTAGGTACCATGCTCTATAGAACTTACACCTCCTAATACAGCTCGTTTCATACCCTCGGCACCATGTGCATGTGCAGCAACTTTAAATCCATAATCCTTGGCTGTTGAAACAATGGCTTTTATTTCTTCTTCCGTAAACTGGGCACCACTTCCATCCTTTGCCATACTCAATACACCAGCGGTAGCTGTAATTTTTATGAGATCTGATCCATCTTTATAACGCTGACGAACAGCTTTAGCCGCATCTTCAGGTCCGTTTACAACACCTTCTTTAGGACCGGGATCTCCCATTATTTCTTTTCTGTAATTATTGGTAGGATCAGCGTGGCCTCCGGTAGATGCAATTGCTTTTCCGGCAGTATATATACGCGGCCCCTTCGTTAGATTATTATTAATGGCATTTCTTAATGAAATATTTACCCCTCTTCCACCCAAATCGCGAACCGCTGTAAAGCCACTCATCAAAGTTCTTTCAGCATATACAGCAGCCTGAAAAGCAATATCAGCATCATTCAACGTAAAACCATTCAGGTACCTGTTAGGCCCTGTTTCTTCCTCTAAATGTACATGCATATCTATGAGCCCGGGCATTACCGTTTGCTTTTTCAGGTCAATGATTTTATCATTGGCGGTACCGGCAACATATCCTTTTTGAATATCTATTATTTTGTTTCCTTCTATTACAATGGTCACTTCATTGAGTAGGGATAATTTTTTTACATCCACGAGGGTACCGCAATGTAAATATGTTTTTTGGGCAGCTACATGAATAGCCATCAGGCTAAAAGCCAGATAAAGCAGTTTACGCATGGTTTATTGTTTGCAGGGGAAGATACAAAAAAGCCCCGGTAGAAACCAGGGCAATACAAGTACAACTATTCAAAAACTATTTATTGGGTTGAGGTGTAAACCGCAAATAAGGCTTTACAATATTTAAACCTTTTGGAAATTTTTGCAATGCATCCTCTGTACTTACGGCAGGAACTACAATTACGTCTTCACCTTCTTTCCAATCGGCAGGTGTAGCTACACTGTATTGTGCAGTAAGTTGAAGGGAATCGATTACTCGTAATACCTCATGAAAATTTCTTCCGGTAGAAGCAGGATACGTAATGGTAAGTTTTACTTTTTTATCCGGACCAATAATAAATAAGGATCTAACCGTAAAGGTTTCAGAAGCATTGGGATGAATCATACCATATGCATTAGCGATAGATTTATCGTGATCGGCGATGATAGGAAAATCTACAGAGGCACCTTGGGTTTCATTGATATCTTTGATCCAACCTTCATGGCGTTCTATACTATCAACGCTTAATGCGAGCACTTTTACGTTACGTTTGGCGAACTCTTCTTTAAGTAAAGCCGTTCTTCCTAACTCGGTAGTACATACCGGGGTATAGTCTGCCGGGTGCGAAAAAAGTACTCCCCATCCATCTCCCAAGTATTCATAAAAGTCGATGGTTCCAATACTTGTGGTTGCCGTAAAATTGGGTGCGATATCCCCTAAACGTATGCTCATAAAGTTCTTTTGAGATACAAATATATGATTATCCTATTAATTTAGTAGGATAATAAATTAAAAAAATTTAATCCTCCCCCTTTCTCACCGTCCTACCCTTCTGCAGCGCCTTTTTCCCGAATTTATTTTTTACTTCATCAATGGCCTTATATAATTCGTTTTTCTTTCCACCATCATCAAATAGGCTTCCTTGTAATACATGGGATGTAAGTTCGGAAAGTCGCACTCCGATTAATCTTACCGGTTGCCCTTTACGATATAACTTATGAAATAAGTCGATGGCAACAGGTATCAACTCATCGTCCCGTAAGGTATAATCGATGGTGGTTTGTTTAGAAGTGGTTTCGAAATTTGGATAGCGGATTTTAACTGCAATACAGCCTGTAAGTTTTTTATCTTGTCGTAATTCATAGGCCACTCTTTCAGTGAGTCTTACCAATTCACTTAATAGAAAAGAAACATCGGAAGAATGTTCTTCTAAGGTATTCTCTGCCGATATTGATTTACTCTCATGATAAGGATGCACTTCGCCCTCATGTATACCTTGCGCCTTCATCCATAGATCTTTTCCCCATTTCCCCAATTTTTTTTCCAGCAATACCACAGGTGTTTCGCTCAACTCTTTAATAGTATGAATACCCATAGTTTTCAGTTTTTGAAAACTATGTTCCCCTACTCCTGAAAATTTATTTACCGGCAAAGGAGCTAAAAAAGCTTTCTCCATACCCGGCTGTACAAATAAATACCCATTCGGTTTGGCTTCATCAGTAGCAATTTTGGCAACCATTTTATTGGATGCGAGACCGAATGAAATCGGCAATTTAGTTGCATCAATTATTTCATTCCGCAAATCGATTGCCCACTGATAAGGGTCAAAGAATTTATCCATTCCGGTAAGATCTATATAAAACTCATCGATTGATGCTTTCTCAAATAAAGGAGCTTTGGCAGCAATGATATCAGTAACCCAGCGGGAGTAGCGACTATATTCACCCCTGGTACCACGCACTAATATAGCATGCGGACAAAGCTTCATTGCCTGTTTCATGGGCATGGCACTTCTTATACCAAATTTTCTAGCTTCATAACTGCAAGTGGTAACTACGCCTCTGTCTGCGCTACCACCAACAATCACAGCCTTACCTTTTAGAGATGGGTCATTCAATACCTCTACACTTACAAAAAAAGAGTCTAAATCATAGTGGGCTATATAACGCTGAATAGTACTCATGATCGGTAAATATCCAATAATCCATCAGGTAATATAAGAAATACTTTACCTTCTTTCCGATCGATTTTATCGAGTGTTTCAGCATGCAGAGGAATCAATGCCTCATTTTTATCGAGCATTATTTTCAAAAGAACTTGATGGGGTTGTTCAATAATTTCTACGATAGGACCTAAATCTTCATCCTCGTCTGTAATAATGTGATATCCCAGTAATGAAATAGGCGCGTCTTTACCGGCTAGTCTACGAAAATCAGCATCTGCGAACCAAACCGGTTTTGTTTGAAAACGAGCAGCCTTCTCTTTAGTATCTATATCTTCTAATTTTACAAAAGTTTCTGTATCGTCTTTTGCTTTTGCGCTCTCTACAAAATAAGGTATGTAAGCACCTTTGGACTCTTCCACAAACAAAACTTCCAATCCTTTTAAGGGTGTTTTTTTCCCTAAGGAATGTTTTAATATCAATTCTCCTTTTAAGCCAAAAGAAGCGACAAATTTTCCGATTTGAATATAATGTTCCATAAAACCGGTCTGACCATGGTCTGACGCTTTTAAAATTTAGATGTAAAATTAATACAAAGGGGGGTCTGACGCTAGCGACAAAATGGCAAAAAAAACCCCGACACTTCGGTCGGGGTTCATTTATTAACAAGTCGATTAAGCTTCTTCATTACCTTCAACAGCAGGAGCTGCTTCTTCAGTCTTAGTTTCTACTTTCTTTACTACGGGAACATAAGCTTTCTTCGCACGCTGCTTACTCCTATGCTCTTCATTTCTACGAGCAACATTCGCTTCATGTTCGTTATGCCATACCTGAAACTTCGTCATCGCAGTTGCATCATCAAACAAACCAAGCTTAACACCACGCAATAAATGCTTAAGGTATAATACTCCCTTGAAGGATAAAATTCTGCGTACAGTATCTGTAGGCTGGGCTCCTTTATTCAACCATTCTAACGCTTTTTGGCGATCTAGCTGAATCGTAGCAGGAACTGTTAATGGGTTGTAAGTTCCAATCTTTTGGATGAACTTACCATCTCTTGGTGCGCGTCCGTCGGCCACTACAATAAAGTAGAAAGGGCGCTTTTTACTTCCATGACGCTGAAGTCTCATTTTTACTGCCATAAATAGAAATTTAAAGGCGTTTACAAATTTGGTTTAAATAGGGCTGCGAAAATAATAATTTCATCAATATCATCCAAAAGATACCGCAAATTCATCGCTTTACCGTTTCATTCCCGGAAAACGACCTCCCATAGGCATATTATTCATCATTTTCATCATCTGTTTCATTTGTTCAAATTGCTTCATAAATGCATTCACCTCATTCATATCTTTTCCGCTACCCTTTGCGATCCGCTGCTTTCTGCTGGGGCTAATGGCATCCGGATTAGCGCGTTCAAATGGAGTCATTGAACTGATGATAGCTTCTATTCCCTTAAATGCGTCATCATTGATATCAACATCTTTAATTGCTTTCCCCACCCCGGGTATCATCCCCATTAAATCTTTTAGATTACCCATTTTTTTAATCTGTTGAAGCTGATCTAAAAAATCCTGAAAATCAAATTGATTTTTTCGGATTTTCTTTTCCAGTTTCTTTGCTTCAGCTTCATTAAACTGCGCCTGTGCTTTTTCAACTAAAGTAGTGATATCCCCCATCCCTAATATGCGCTGTGCCATCCTTTCAGGATAAAACACATCGAGTGTATCCATCTTCTCCCCACTACTCACAAATTTAATAGGCTTATCTACCGTATATTTAATAGAAAGCGCGGCACCCCCTCTGGTATCTCCATCTAATTTTGTTAGGACTACCCCGGTAAAATCAAGCCTATCATTGAACGTTTTGGCGGTATTCACAGCGTCTTGTCCGGTCATAGCATCTACTACAAATAAAATCTCTGTAGGATTCACTGCTGCCCGAATATTGGCTACCTCAGTCATCATGACTTCATCCACCGCCAATCGGCCTGCTGTATCTATAATAACCACATTTTTATTGGTAGCTTTTGCTTCTTTAATAGCATTTTGCGCAATAGCAACTGCATCTTTATTTTCACGCTCACTATAGATACTCACTCCTATCTGATCTGCTAATACTGTTAACTGATCGATAGCAGCGGGGCGATATATATCGGCAGCAACTACTAAAGGGGATTTTCCTTTTTTGGTTTTTAAGTAGTTAGCCAATTTACCGGTAAATGTTGTTTTACCACTACCTTGTAAGCCTGCAATCAATATCACGGTCGGATTACCATCTAACCTAAAAACAGATTCTGTGCCCCCCATAAGCTGGGTTAATTCATCCTGCACAATTTTTACCATCAATTGAGAAGGACTAATGGCATTGATTACCTTTTCACCAACTGCTTTTTCTTTTACCTTGTCTGTAAACTCCTTCGCTATTTTAAAGTTGACATCTGCATCCAATAAAGCGCGACGGATATCTTTAACGGTATTGGCAATATTAAGCTCATTTATACGAGCTTCACCTTTCAGATTTTTGAAAGCCGATTCAAGCCGCTCTGCTAAGTTTTGAAACATAATACATTCTTTCGGGCTGCAAATATAGCTCAACCCAAATAAAATCGAAGCTGTTTACAACGGCTGGTACTTCTCAATTTTGTGATGGCCTTATCTTTTATTTGGCGTACCCTCTCTCTGGTAAGATTAAACCGAAGACCAATATCTTCCAAACTAAGCGCATGATCTACGCCTATCCCGAAAAAGTAGCAAAGAATATCTTTTTGTCTTTCTGTTAAAGTTTGTAAGCTCCTCTCAATTTCTACATGTAGCGATTCATAATGCTCTAACTTTTCATCTGTTTTGGCTGCATTTGGATTTTCCAGTACTTCCATCAAAGTTCCTCCCTCCTCACCTTCACTAAGGGGGGTATCCATACTGATGTGCCTAAAGCCTGCGCTCATAGTAGCACTGACTTCTTCAACAGGCATATCTAAGAGATCTGCCAACTCTTGTGGCGTAGGCTCGCGTTCAAACTCCTGTTCAAGCTGTTGATAAGCTTTACTAATCCGATTCGTTAAGCCAACCTTATTCAAGGGTAATCTTACTATTCTGCTTTGTTCTGCTAATGATTGCAATATGCTCTGTCGGATCCACCAAACAGCATATGAAATGAATTTAAAACCCCTTGTTTCATCAAACCTCAGTGCTGCTTTAATAAGACCCAAATTCCCCTCATTAATTAAATCCGATAAGGTAAGTCCTTGATTCTGATATTGTTTTGCTACAGATACTACAAAACGGAGATTAGCTTTTACAAGCCGATCCAGTGCTTTTTGATCACCGGCTTTTATTCGGGCAGATAGACTTACCTCTTCCTCTGCATCAATTAATTCTACCTTGCCAATTTCTTGTAAGTATTTTTCCAAGCTTTGAGATTCCCTGTTGGTAATCGACTTGGTAATTTTGAGTTGACGCATACTCATGGGCAACGGTTTAAAAGGTGTTTTGGTTGATCCACGCCTGCAGCACTTACCTAACAGCAATTTACAACATTTTACATGTTACTCAAAAAATGCTTTATGGCGAAAAATACCATTCAACCTTTTATAAAAAGGGCTTTTAAAAAAAAAATTGGTTGATATATATAATTTAATATTATTGCACGCCCTCTGATGGGCAAAAAGAAGCGTTAATGAGTAAAAAACAGTTATTTACACTTGAGTTCCCGGTAAGATGTTCCCCAACAATTTTATACGAATTTCTAGCCACTCCGGCAGGTTTACAAGAATGGTTTGCAGATAAAGTGGATGAATGGGAGAATACATTTAGTTTTTCATGGAACGGCGGAACACCAGATAGAGCAGCATTGGTAGACCAAGAAGAGAACAAGTTTATTCGTTTTCATTGGCTACATTCCGATAAAAATGAGTATTTCGAATTCCGCATCGAAAAAACGGAGATTTCGAATCAAACCATTTTAGTGATCAAAGATTTTGCTGAAAAGTCAGAAATAAAGGATCAAAGTCAACTTTGGGAATACCAGGTGAAAGAATTATTTCATCGTTTAGGAGCTTAATATTCCAACATGATAGCAAGCATTTTATTAAAATGTGTTGTTAAAAATAATTCCATATCATCCCACTGTTCCAGTGGGATTTTTTTTGCCAGCTTTAAAAACGGTAAGCCGGTAACCCTTTTTCCATCCCATTTATCTAATACCATATAATTATCCTCCTCAAAATAATGTTGCCAAGGTTGATCTCCCACACCAATATACCATCCCTTGGTTTCAGGGGTGTACTTTCCCGATAATGCCATGAACCGATCGATCGAATCGCCATACTTCAATAGATATTTCCCTTTTAACAACAAATGAATACTGCAATGATTACCCCACCAAAAAAATGTTCGGATAGCAAAAAAATCATTATCTGTAAAAGTTCGGGGAAAGTCGAGCATTACATATGGTAATTGTAAATATTGCTCCCCTTTTGAAATTTTAGGGGATAAAGCAAATAAAGGAGAGTGTTCAAATTCAGGGAACTTTTTGTAGATCTCTGTATAGCTGGCTGCTACCCTACCAAAAAGCTCATAAACCTTTTCTATAATTAGATTCTTTGTTAAAATCCAATCTGCATTATTTACCAATTCCTGTTCCTTTGGTGAAAGTGTTATTTTTGCTCCGCTCATAACAACAATATTAAGAAGCTTACTTGATAAAAAAACTCGATATACTCATTATTCGCTCTTTTATAGGGCCTTTTATTGCCGCTTTCGCAATATCCATCTTTGTACTAACCATGCAATTTTTTTGGTTATATATTGATGACTTGGTTGGTAAAGGATTAGATTTATTTACTGTTTTAAAGCTTGTAGGACTTGTGACCCTATTTTGGGTACCCACCGCTTTGCCATTGGCACTCCTATTTTCTTCTATTATGACTTTTGGAAACTTAGGAGAATCTTTTGAGCTCGTAGCTATCAAAGCAGCAGGTATTCCCTTGGTTCGTTTTATGCGACCTTTATTGGTGATCACCCTATTTATTAGTGGGCTTGCCTTTCTGTTTGCCAATAATATTATTCCTGTTACGCAGTTAAAATTAGCAGCCCTTAAATACGATATTATTGTTTCGAAACCTTCGCTCGACATTAAAGAGGGCGTTTTCTTCGATAAAATGGATGGCTACGTGATTAAATTAGGTAGAAAAGAAAAAGATACCATCATACATGATGTGGTCATTTTTGAGAGAAGTAATACGTTGCAAGACAATATGCTGGTTGCTAAAAGCGGTGTTATGCGGGTAACCCCGGATAAAAAATTTCTTGAATTTATCTTAAAAGATGGATGGCGTTATTCTGAAAAAGGAGCCAGAGGGGCAGTCAATACTGAATTTACCCGGATGGGATTTTCAACCTATAAAAAAATATTTGACCTAAAAAGTTTTCAGTTGAACAAATCGGGAGACAGCGCTTTTTATGATCCCAAAATGTTAAGCTTACGGCAACTTAATAAAGCTATCGACTCGCTAAGTCATCTCGATTCTTTTTATGCATTAAAATCATCTCGCGAAGTACGCCCCTACTTACGTTTTGCGAGATATGCCGATACAGGATGGAAAAAAGTTAACAATCCGTTACCCATACAAAATCCGGAAAAACTATATAAAGATTCGACCGATTTGGGCCTATTAGATGCCGCTGCAAATCAACTCGCTACGATCAAAAGCAATGTTTATGTAATGGCAACCGATAAAAAAGAAAGATACCAATCATTACTACTACATGAAATTGAATGGCACCGGAAATTCACTTTATCGGTTGCATGCCTCGTGCTTTTCTTAATTGGTGCCCCACTGGGTTCTATCATCCGAAAAGGAGGGTTAGGAACCCCTCTTGTTTTCGCCATCATATTCTTTGTACTATTTCATCTGTTTAACACCTTTGGCGAAAAGTTTGTAAAATCAGAGCAAGCCAGTCCAATTGGAGGCATGTGGCTCTCTACCCTTATTCTTATACCGATCGGCGCATTTCTTACTTATAAAGCTATGCACGATTCACAATTATTTAATCAAGAGTTTTATTACCGAACCTTTAAAGATATTCGTGGCTTTTTTAGTAATTTTAGAAAAACAAACCATGAGTAAAAAAATAACAAGGAGGTCCTTTATTGAGACTACAGGTAAAACTTCAATGGCAGTTGCCTTTACACCTTCGATACTAAAGGGCTCTTTATACTCCAATTTTGGTTTTACACAACAACCACTACCTTATTCTTACAATGCACTTGAACCCTATATCGACGCGCAAACCATGGAGATTCATTATTCGAAACATGCAGCTACCTATGCAAAGAATCTCAACGATGCTTGTGTAGCCGAAAAATTTGATGCCGCGAAAAATTCATTAGAGTCCTTATTATCTTCTATTTCAAAGTACTCCGTAAAAATGCGTAATAATGGGGGTGGGCATTTTAATCATGAGTTTTTTTGGGAAAGCATGAAAGGGGGTGGCTCCGATTCACCAAAACAAAAAACACTTGCCGCACTCACCCAGGATTTTGGATCTTTAGACGCTTTCAAAAATCAATTTGCTGATGCTGCTAAAAATCGTTTCGGAAGTGGCTGGGCTTGGCTCATTAAAAATGCCAATAATAAATTAATAGTTATATCCACCCCAAATCAAGATAATCCACTCATGGATATCGCTGAAATAAAAGGTACGCCTATATTAGCCTTAGATGTATGGGAACATGCCTATTATTTAAAATATCAAAATAAAAGAGCCGATTATATTACTAATTGGTGGAATGTAGTGAATTGGGACATAGTAGAAAAAAGATTATCATGAATTTAGAAGTACATTGGAGGGAAGGCCATGCGTTTGATGCCATTTCGAATACAGGGCATGTGGTACGTATCGATTCCGTTGGAGAAAATGAAGGCGTACCTACCGGTATGAATCCTAAAAAATTATTGTTGGCTTCCATTTGTGGATGTAGTGGTATTGATGTGGTGGATATTTTGAAAAAAATGAAAGTGCCATTTACCAAACTCAACATTTATGCGGAAACAGAACAAACAGATGATGTTCCCAAAGTTTTCAAATATGTGAATATTGTTTATGAAGCAGATGTATTGCCTGAAGATGAAGACAAACTTAAACGTGCTGTAAGTTTATCGATGGAAAAATATTGTGGCGTTTCCGCTATGTTGGCAAAACATTGCCCTATTAATCATAGTACTAAATTGATAGCTTAATTAAGTTACCTTTTCTACAAATTTTCTGAAATATTTATACCCGAATATTACTTTGAGCAATAGTAATATACCTAACCTTAATGTTAAAAGATTAGGATACAATTTCATCGACCCGATTGCCTGCCTGATTGCTGTAAACGTATCGTTATACTCATGATAAAATTTGTGCGACAACCGTACATAATATTCGGCAAAATTTCTTCTGCTAATAGCGGTTATTTTATTTCGTACATCATCGGGCAAATACAATCTTATGGTTTTAATAACAGTGTCAATATCACGTATATTTTGTCCCGTTCGCATAGACTGTCCACTGATATTTTTTTCATGTACACGATATCTTGCCAATACTTCAGGAGAATAAGCTACTTTATAATGCATGGCAATGCGTACCCACATTTCCCAGTCTTCTCCATACTCAACCCCATAAAAAGATCCTAATCGCTCATAAACACTACGTTTCACAACCTTAGCCGGAGGCTGAATTATTTGTTTTTGGGCGATGTTAGTTAACCAATTTTTGAGCACTCCTTTTTCATCGGAAACATAGGGATTATCCCAAATAATCTTCCCTTTCTCATTAATATATTCATAACTGGTAAAAGCCGCGCCAATATGTGGGTATTGATCAAATAGACTTTCTATTTCTTTATAAAAACCCTGTTTTATCTGATCATCCCCATGTAATAAATGGATATAATAACCCTTAGACAATTTTATGCATGTTTCAAAATTGCGTAAGCTGCCTACATTTTGATCCTGCCTGAAATACCCGATTATTCCCTTTCCTACTTGCTTTACCAATGCCTCTACATCCCCATCTGTACTGGCATCATCCACTACCACAATTTCCATAGCTTCTTTTCCCGGAAATTGCTCTAATACCGCCTGCATCGCCCCTTCTAGGTATTGAATACAATTATAAGCCGGTATCATTACCGACCATTTAGGGCGAATCGCTCCTTCTAAAACCGGTGGTATTATGGGGGGAAATGAGGGTATCCTATCTAATTTATTTTGTTTATGGGTGTTCATATATCTTTTTCCAATTTAAAAAACCTGCTACAATCGCATTTGATTCTTCATCGGATAAAATTTGGCGCCTATTTTTTTCCAGCACCGTTTGAACAGTTTGCCACATGCGGTCTTGATTGGCCGACATGCTACCATTATGGATTCTATAAACAGCTACTTCATCTTTATGGGCTACACATGGAAAGTACCTCGCAATTCGCAAATTGAGATCGTAATCCTCGCAAGCGTGTAAGTTAATATCAAATGAAAAATAATCAAATATTTCTTTTCGGTACATAACGGCTGCCTCCATACCTATAAAATTACCTTCAAGTAAGAAGCGAAAGGCATAACCAACTAACTCCTTAGGCGGCCGTACCTGCAATGGTTCATTTTTATCATCAATTCTCAAATGATTTCCTATAATAAAGACAGCCTCAGGGTAATACTTTAAAAAATATATTTGTTTTTCAATAGCGTCTGTAAGCAAGTAATCATCGGCGTCTAAAAAAACAATAAAATCCCCTGTCGCAGCTTTTGCACCTACGTTTCTTGCTTCGGATAGCTTTACCCGATTTGTTTGAATTAGTTTTACTTGCTGAAATGTATTAATAACAGATAAACTATTATCCGTTGAACCATCGTCAACAACAATAATTTCAATAAAGGGATATGTTTGATCGATACAGCTCTGAATAGCTTGTCCAAGATAATGCGCGTAATTATAGTTAGTAATTACAATACTTACTACGGAGCTTTCCGTTATAACTACAGGTGCCAATAAACTAAATGCACTATTCTGTTTTTGCTTATGTTGATGATAAAAAAATATACCCGCCATAGCTCCTGCTATTTCTGTAATAAGCGTTTGGTTAAAAAGCCAATTTTTTCCACGTAAAAGCTGCCCCATCCTTTTCAAATAATAAAGCGGTAAGGCCCTGTATATCCTTCGCAAATTTCCTTTGTGTCCATATTGCTCAAACTGCACAAAAAGAGAAGCTACTTGTCCGCGCATATAATGATACAATTGCTTACGCAAACCTTTCATCGAATCTCTGTGTACATGAAATACGATAGCATGAGGATTATAAAAACATTTCCACCCATTAGCCAGTAAACGGTACCAATATTCAGAATCACCGCTGCAGCCTGCAGCACCTACATCTAAGCGCTCATCAAAATATCCATTCAATAAAAAAGCATCTTTTCGAAAAGCCATATTTGCGCCTGCCCCAATTTCCCAAACAGGTGCTGCATAAAAATCATTTTCACTAATAAATGCTTGATCGAATATGATGGGTTGATAGCCCTTATTAAATGACCAAAATTTCTCAAAAATATACTGTGCTTTTGTTGTAATACTGACAGGCAAAATAAGCCCGGTAACCGCCATTACACTAGCATCTGTAAAAGATTGTTTGATAGTATGTATCCAATTACTATCCACAATTACATCATCATCGGTATAAGCTACTATGGTTCCGGATGCTAATGTAGCACCCGTATTACGAGCAATATCTAACCCCTTTCTATTTTCTCTTGTATAAATAATATGAGGAAATTTTGCTACTAATTGTTTCGTATCATCTGTATCCGGCGCATTATCAACAACAATAATTTCAAAATCGGTATCGCTAGACTGTTGCAATTGATACAAGCATCTGGCTAACATAGCTGTTCGGTTACGTGTACATATCACAACCGATAAACTTACTTGTGTACGGCTTGAAATAATATCTTTTTCTTGATGATCCTTATACCGGCTCTCAATAAAATCAATATTTTTTAAAAAACTATGCTCATTCGTTATTCCCTCAGTTATCCACCTGTCTCCTAAAACTCTATCTTCTTTCCATACAATCAATAAACAAGGTATACTACTATATAAAAAACGTATTGGCTCTCCTATTCTATAATGAAATATTTCGTATGCTACCTTCATTGCGGAGATACCTTTACATGAAAAGAAAAAACCGGGTTCATCAAGCCCCAGGTTACCGGAGAATCAATATTAGCAGCACTTTCGGGCTCAGACAAGTAATATTCCATAACGCGACCGAAATCGGTTATAAATGTTCCATCAGAAGCTATAGCAGTTAAGTATATATAATAAAAACCTGCATGAAATAGATTTCCGGGCAATTCAATATCAATATCATAATTAGGAGCAGAAGCATTTACCAAGTCTGCATATTTATCTATCAAACAATTCCATTTTGCGTCCAATAAAATGAACCTAAATCTAAGTTCTTGTTGGATCACTGATATTCGCTTCAAAGAACAATGAATCGCAAGGGGCAGATTACTAAATAATTTTTCTCCCTTTTCAGCGGTTTCTACTTCAATTGAACTTAATCGTAAATAATCATTCCCCGGTGCCTCGTGATGATTAAGAAATGTTTTCTTGGTAACTATATCATGACTAACAGATAAATATTTAGTTATTACATCATTAGCCTTACCTGCTTCTATAAGCCTTCCTTTTTCTAACCAAAAAACGGTTTTACATAATTGTTCAACAACTGTCATATTGTGACTTACGAGAATAACGGTACGCCCACTTTGGCTGGAAATTTTTTTTATTTTTTCCATACACTTTTGTTGAAAAGCTGTATCTCCAACAGCCAGCACTTCATCCACAATTAAGATATCCGGTTCTACATGTGCTGCAATTGCAAAAGCAAGTCGCACATACATACCCGATGAGTATTTTTTTACCGGTGTATCAATAAAATCGTCAATACCTGCAAAATCAATGATAGCATCAAATTGCATATCAATTTCTCGCTTATTCATACCGAGCAGGTGCCCGTTTAAATAAACATTTTCTCGTCCGGTTAGCTCAGGATGAAAGCCTGTACCAACTTCCAACAAACTGGCAATAGACCCTTTACCTTCAATAATACCGGTTGTTGGCGCAATGACATTTGATAAAATTTTAAGTAGGGTAGATTTACCGGCGCCATTATTTCCTACAAAAGCTACCACTTCCCCTTGCTCAATAGTAAAATCAATATCTCGTAATGCCCAAAACTCGTGAACAGTTGTTCTCGGTTCCTTATTAAAAATACCATTTATGAAGCTTTGTAAATCCCGCTTTAGTGAATAGGTTTTCTGCGCACCTAAAAAATACGATTTTGAAATTCCGGAAGCTTTGATGGCGTAGGCACACATACTATATAAAGTCGATTATTTTTTTTTCAGCGTGAGTAAATACGCGGACACCGGCCATAAAAATAAGTATAGTAATAACAAAACTTATTATCAGCGGCCATATAGGAATACTGCCTTTACCAAAAAAACAGACACGCAGGGTTTCAAAAACAGCACTTAAAGGGTTTAGCCAAAAATAATATTGTATATGCTCTGGCACAATCGATAAAGGGTATAGTATAGGGGTTGCAAACATAGCCAGCCTTAGTATGAACTGTACCAGAAATTCCAGGTCACGATAACGCAGCATCCAAATGCTTACAAGCATACCGGTGCCCATTGCCAGTAAAATAATTTGTAATAAACAAACAGGAACCAATAATAAAAGTAGCGTTCCACTATGTCCAGCTTCCGTAGATATCCAAAAAAATAAGGGTACTAAAAAGAAAACTAACTGAAGGCCAAAACGAATGGTATGATTAATGCTTTGCGCAATAGGTATCAGCACTCTTGGGAAATACACTTTTTGGAGTATATGCGCTTGATGTATAAATGCATACATTGAACCGGAAAAAATATCTGAAAAAAAACTCCAGCAAATACTTCCCAACATATAAAACAAAAAAGGCGGAATGCCATTGGTATTCACTTTTACGATTCTACTAAAAACAAAAAAATAAAGTAAGGCAGATAGCAAAGGTTGAAATAAAAGCCAGGCTGTACCGATTAGTGTTTGTTGATAGCCCGCAGTTAGCTCTCTTCTTACCAATGCATTTAAAAGATCTTTATATTGAATAATAATTTTGGATAAATCAGATCCTGAATTTCCTGTGGGGGTAATTGTCCAATTTCTTTGGACTCTAATCATTTCTTAAATTACGAATTAATACGGAATCCGTATGAATCATTTACTTTTATTCTTCAAATAAAATAATTGAGCAAATCACTTCAAAATTATCAAGTTCAAAAGTGGATTACGCTGTTGAGTGTGCTCCTGTTCCTATTAAAGATTATTGCCTATTATTTTACAAACTCTTTGGCCATATTATCGGATGCATTAGAGAGTATTGTGAATATAATAGCCGGTTTTATTGGTTTATATAGCTTATATATAGCTGCAAAACCAAAAGATACAGAACATCCTTACGGGCATGGTAAGGCTGAATTTATTTCGGCAGCGGCAGAAGGAAGTTTAGTAATTGCAGCCGGAATCATCATTTTATATGAAACTATAATCAATATCCTAAAACAAGAGCAACCACAAAAATTAGATCAAGGCTTATGGCTTGTAGCCATCACTGCAGTTGTTAATTATATTGCAGGATATATATGTATTTATATTGGTAAGAAAAATAACTCATTGGCACTCACTTCTAGTGGGAAACACTTACAACTCGATACCTATTCCACCATTGGTGTGATAGCAGCAGTTTGGCTAATGCTTCTTACTAAAGTTTACTGGATAGATAAGGTAGTAGCACTTTCCTTGAGTGCTTTTATCATGTATAATGGCTATCATATTCTAAAAAAATCCTTAGCGGGTATTATGGATGAAGCTGATATGGATGTGCTAGCTAAAGTAATTGTTGTGCTTAATGAAAAAAGAAAAGAAAATTGGGTTGATCTACATAATCTACGCGTTATCAAATATGGAGATATGTTACATGTAGACTGCCATCTTACTGTTCCCTGGTACTTGAATATTCACGAAGCACATCGTGAAATCGATGATATACACGCTATCATCAAAAAAGAATTCGGCGACTCCATTGATTTATTTGTTCATACCGATGGCTGCCTGGATTTTAGTTGTGCTATTTGTACGAAAAAAAATTGCCCTGAAAGAAAGTCGCCTTTTCAACAAAAACTTAACTGGAATATGGCGAATGTGCTTTCTAATGAGAAGCATAGAGTATAAGTAAATAAGTAACTAGGTAGATTGAGTAACTAAGTGCATTTGTGATTCAATTTGCGTATAATGAATAATTGGAAAACATTTCAAGAAAAAAATAAAGATCGTTTTTTAGAAGAGTTATTGGCATTATTGCGTATTCCCAGTGTGAGTGCCCGATCTGAGCATAAGCCCGATATGCAGGCATGCGCCGAATCAGTAAAAGCAAGGCTAGAAGAAGCAGGAGCAACAACTGTTACTATTTATCAAACTGCAGGTCATCCCATTGTTTATGGAGAAAAAATAATTGACCCTACAAAACCTACTGTTTTGGTATATGGCCATTACGATGTACAACCTGCCGATCCTTTAGAATTATGGCATAGCGGCCCTTTTGAGCCGGTAATAAAAGATGGGAAAATATTTGCACGGGGTGCTTGCGACGATAAAGGTCAGTTTTATATGCATGTAAAAGCATTGGAAACTTTTACCGTAACAAATTCTCAACCAACGAATATTAAATTTCTAATTGAAGGAGAAGAAGAAATTGGAAGCCCCAACCTCGCCACATTCGTAAAGCAAAATAAAGATTTATTAAAAGCCGATGTGATCCTCATCAGCGATACTTCTATGTTGAGTATGGAAAACCCTTCTATCGATACCGGTGTACGTGGTTTGAGTTATATTGAAGTAGAAGTAACCGGCCCTAATCGCGACTTACACAGTGGTGTATATGGGGGAGCCGTTGCGAACCCCATTACTATGTTAGCTAAGATGATCGCTTCTTGTCATGATGAAAATAATCATATCACCATCCCCGGTTTTTATGATGATGTACTAGAAGCTACTTCAGAAGAGCGAGCTAAAATGGCCCAGGCGCCTTTTGATGCTACTGCGTATAAAAAAGACCTAGGTGTAACTGAATTATGGGGAGAAAATGGATACACTACCAATGAAAGAACAGGTATTCGCCCAACACTGGAGGTAAATGGCATATGGGGTGGGTATACCGGTGAAGGGGCAAAAACGGTTTTACCATCTAAAGCCTTTGCAAAGATTTCATGCCGCCTGGTACCTAATCAATCTTCTGCTAAAATCACAGAAAAAATATTGAACTATTTCAAATCCATAGCCCCTGAAGGTGTAACTGTGAAAGCTGAAGAACATCATGGTGGTGAGCCTTATCTTACACCCATAGATTCTATTGCATATCGTGCAGCTGCTAAAGCCATCAGTACTACTTTTGGTAAAGAGCCCATTCCCGTTCGTGGTGGTGGCAGTATACCTATTTGTGCATTATTCAAAAAAGAATTAGGGTTAAAGATCGTTTTCTTAGGATTCGGCTTAGATAGTGATAACCTGCATAGCCCGAATGAAAAATATAATATAGAGAATTTTTATAAGGGTATCGAAACGATCCCTTATTTCCACCAATATTTTGCTGAAATGAGTGCATAATGGAAACAACTAAAGTAAAAATTCGAATCGATAAATACCTTTGGGCTATTCGTTTATTTAAAACCAGAACCTTAGCAACAGAAGCTTGTGATAAAGGAAAAGTGAAATGGAATGGTACCGCTGTAAAAGCTTCTAAAAACGTACATCTTGGCGAGGAATATGAAGTAAAAACGGAAGCAAAAAAATGGGTCATAAAAGTAACCGGACTATTAGATGCAAGGGTACAATATTGTGAAGCAATAAAATACTATATAGATATTACACCGGAAGAAGAATTAGACAGAATAAAGTTTGTTGCAGCCAGTTTTCATACCGGTAAGCGATTGAGTAAGCAAGGCCGACCAACCAAAAAAGATTTACGCGATTTAAAAGACTTTTTAGAAGATTAAATGAAAATAGACATCCTAACTGTTGTTCCCGACTTATTAGCAAGCCCTTTTTCGCATAGTATCATGAAACGAGCGCAGGATAAAGGTTTGCTACATGTACAGGTGCATAATTTACGGCAGTGGGCTATCAATAAACAAGCACAGGTAGATGATTATCAGTATGGTGGCGGTGCGGGTATGGTTTTAATGTGTGAACCTTTAGCCAATGCCATAGAAAGCTTACAAACATCTACAAAATATGACGCCATCATTTATATGACCCCGGATGGTAAAACGCTGAATCAACAAACGGCAAATCAACTTTCTTTACAAGAAAATCTACTGATTATTTGTGGACATTACAAAGGAATAGATGAGCGCATCCGGCAACGCTTTATTACGCACGAAATATCGATTGGCGATTATGTACTAAGTGGGGGTGAATTAGCTGCAGCCGTATTGGTTGATGCTATAGGACGATTATTACCCGGAGTATTAAATGACGAAACATCTGCACTTACCGACTCTTTTCAAGATAATTTATTGGCACCACCGGTTTATACCCGTCCCGCTGATTTTAGGGGAGATAAAGTACCTGATATCCTACTACAAGGCGACCCTAGAAAAGTGGAGGAATGGCGTTATGAACAATCGCTGGAGCGAACGAAGATGCGTCGCCCCGATCTTTTAAAAGGCGAAGAATAGCATCTATCCCAGTTTCCCACCACTCTTCCTTTTTTAACATCATTGGCCCCATAATAATCGCCAACTTCAATTATATGCGCATATTCATCTTTTTGTTTATTCTGCTTTTTTCGATTGATAGTTTTACGCAAGAAAGAAATGGGGAAACTTTTCAAAAAGACTATCAGATCCATATAAGCAAAACCTCATCACCAATTAAAATTGATGGGGAATTAGACGAGCCCGACTGGCAAAAAGCGCAAATGGTTTCTAATTTTTGGCAAAAATATCCGGATGATAAAAATAAAGCCAAAAACAAAACTGAAGTACGCTTGCTGTACGACGATAAATATTTATACATTTCATTTAAAGCCTATGATAGTGGTAAAGCATTTATCCAAAGCCTAAAAAGAGATTTTGGACACGATGGAAATGATTGTGTTGCCGTTATTCTCGATCCCATCAATACACGTAATAATGGGTTTTTCTTTGTAGTAAATGCATATAACGCACAAAGTGACGATCAAATAAATTCTTCAGGTGGAGGTGCCAGTTTTAGTTGGGATCAAACCTGGTATTCTGCCACAAAAAGATCTGAAGGGTACTGGACTGCTGAAATTGCCATCCCTTTTAAATCGATTCGCTATGATGCCGATAAAAAAAATTGGGGTATTAATTTTTTAAGGGTCGATACAAAAATTAATTCCTATGATACCTGGACGAACGTACCGGTAAACTTCAGATCCTATGATATCGGATATACCGGTGCTTTAATTTGGGATGATTTGCCTCCAAAACCGGGTAGCAATACGGTTCTAATTCCTTATATAACATCAGAACTAAATCAACCATCCGGCGGCAATTCTGCACCCGAATTAAAACCAAATGTAGGTTTCGATGCGAAGATTGGCTTAACATCCTCCCTTAATTTAGACCTTACTACTAACCCCGATTTTTCTCAAATTGAAGTTGACAGGCAAGTAACTAATCTTACCCGTTTTAATATCTTCTTCCCCGAAAGAAGAACTTTTTTTCTGGAGAATTCAGATTTGTTTGCCGGCTTTGGTATTGACCCGATTCGACCCTTCTATTCCAGAACTATTGGGCTTGATAAAAATGGAAACAGGATACCTATTTTATTAGGGGCTCGTATTACAGGCAATATTGCCAAAACAACGCGTATTGGGTTTATGAATATGCAAACGGGCAGACAAGGAGATTATTCCCCGGAAAACTATACAGCTGCTTCCGTAGAGCAAAGAATATTTAAAAGATCTGTTATAAAAGGTTATTTTTTAAATAGACAGAACTTCATTTCCGACGCAGAAAAAAAAGCCGATCCACTAAGCCAGTACGGCAGAAATGCCGGATTAGAATTTAATTATTCCAACTTAGCCGGAACCTGGCAAACTTGGGTAACGTATCACCATTCATTTAAGCCTACGATCAGCGATAAAGATAATTATATGAGTACCGGGCTGTCTCATAATAGTAGAAACCTAAATTTTGTACTCGACCTCACTTCATTGGGTACAAATTACTATACTGATATGGGTTATATTCAACGCATTGAAAACTATGATGCACTCAGGGATACTACCATTCGTGTAGGCTTTAAGCATATATATACAAATGTTGGCTATAAAATAATTCCTACCAAAGGAGCCATAATAGGATATAATATTCAAGGAGAAAATTATATCGTTTTTAACCCGAATGGCAGTTTCAACGAGCGGAATAGTAATCTCAACCTAAACATGCAGTTCAGGAATACGGCAAACTTAAATATGGGTATATCACAAAATGAAGTTCAGTTGTTATACCCTATTTCCTTCACAGGACAAACACCTTTACCTGCCGGAGCATATAGTTATAGCAGCACATTTGTTAACTACAAATCCGATTTTAGAAAACCATTCAGTTTTTTTGGGAATATCGGTTTAGGGAGTTTTTATAATGGTTATAATCAATCATTATCCACCGGTTTTACAATAAGAAAAATACCACATCTGAATCTCGACTTCTCTTTTCAATATAACAATCTTATATTCCCCGAACCGTATGGAACTGCTGAGTTATTTTTAATAGCGCAACGAACAGAAATAAACTTCTCTACCAAAATTTTCTGGACAACCTTTCTACAATACAATACACAAAGAAATAATATCAATATAAACAGCCGTCTCCAATATCGTTTCAAACCAATGAGCGACCTATTTTTAGTTTATACCGATAACTATTTTACCGATCCTTTATTTAAAAGCAGTAGTCGCGCATTGGTGTTCAAATTAAATTATTGGCTCAACCTATAAACTTGGTTTGATACCTATTACAGGTATCTGTTTATCATTGATCAATTTATTTAGTTGCTTCAATTCATTACCCATTACTGATTGAAGTTTGTTTAACTGTATATCTGCTTGACCTGCTAAATCGGCAAATGCTTCAATAGCTTGTTTCGTAGGCGCATTTTGCCCGCTTGCAGCTACACCCCATAAGCCGGCTATTTTATCGTTCAACCGAATCGGGAAGTTGAGCACATCTTGCCCGCTTTTAGATTTTGTTTGATATAAGGCCTCCTCAACAGCAGTAATTTGCTTTACAATAGAATCACTCATCTGCTTAATCTCCTTATTGTTTTTAATATCGATTCTTCCATTCAAATCAGTGATCTGTGTTCTAACGGTTCTAATATTTCGAATAGCTTTTTGTATATCATTAAACTTATCACGTACTTGCAATAAGAAATTAACTTGTGCTTCGTAATCCGCATCCGTCATTTTATAGGTTGGGTCGGCCTTAACAACAAAGGGTACATCTACTGAATCAGTATTATATTTCACCCGAGCCTTATAAGTACCGGGGGCAATCTTTACACTGCCTACTCCTCCATTCCAAAGTATCATACCATCAATTCTTTCTCCGGGTGCATGATTCATATCCCACACAAATTGATTCATACCTTCATTAATATCTAATTTATCAGCCGCTTCGCGGGAAGAAGTACTGAATGTTTTCAAAGGTTTTTGTTGTTTATCAAATAAAGTGATACTACACTTACTACTATCTGTTACCCCTTTTAAATAATAGTTCACTACCAAACCAAGAGGAGGATTCTCACCTGTATTTGCTTCTACAGTAGCTCCACCTCTTCTTCCTCTTCTTCCACCACTACCTTCTAAACGGTAAGTATCATTAATAGGAAATACATGTAAATTTTTAGAAAGAATAGCAGCACTCCTTTGTTGGATAATGGTAAGATCATCGATCACCCAAAAGGCGCGACCCTGTGTTGCTACAATCAGATCATTGTTTTTGATCGTAATGTCGGTAATGGGCACTACAGGTAAATTCAATTGAAAAGACTGCCAGCTGGCTCCATCATCATAACTTATATACATGCCGTATTCCGTACCCGCATATAAAAGACCTGCTCTTTTTTTATCGGCCCGGATAGCTCTCGTGAAATGCATAGCAGGAATACCGGTTACAATTTTTTTCCAGGTTTTACCATAATCTTCTGTTTTAAATAAGTAGGGTGCAAAATCATCTAACTTATATTTTGTTCCGGCAAAATAAGCAGTACCTTTTTTAAAAGGATCCGTATCAACACAATTCCACATCATCCATTTACCGGCATCGGGTGGCGTTACGTTTTCCCAATTTTTGCCACCATCTTTACTTACATGGATCAACCCATCGTCACTGCCCGTCCATAATACATCTTTTTCCAATTCCGATTCTGTTGCTGTGAAAATGGTACAATAGTACTCTACTGATGTATTGTCTTTAGTGATGGGGCCACCACTAGATGCTTGTTTTGATTTATCGTTTGTAGTTAGATCACCTCCTAATGTTTCCCAACTTTGTCCTTCGTTCTCTGTCACAAATAAATGATTACCCCCTGCATATAAACGCTTAGGATTATGGGGAGAAAAGAAAAAAGGGAAATTCCATTGGAAGCGATATTTCTGTACATCGGCACCTGCACCCATCGGATTATCAGGCCAAACATTAATAGCACGCGATTCGCCTGTTAGATGATCTCTTCTTTCTAATAAGCCTCCATAATTACCTCCGTATACGATTTCAGGATTTGCCGGATCGGCTATCACATAACCGCTTTCTGCACCCGCAGTAACTTCCCAATCGCGCTCGGTAATACTGGTACCCGTTGTTCTACTTTTAATTCGAACAGTGGTATTATCCTGCTGTGCTCCATAAATTCTATAAGGCACAGCATTATCTGTAGAAACCCTATAAAATTGTGCAGTAGGCTGGTTATTCAAAGTACTCCAGTTTCTTCCTGCATCAAAACTTATTTGGGCACCACCGTCATCGGCTACGATCATTCTATTTCCGTCTTCCGGATCTATCCATAAGTCATGATGATCCCCATGTGGAGGAGGGGTGTTTGAAAATTGAAAAGTATAACCGCCATCTCTGCTCACCATAAATTGAACATTCGGACAATACACTAGGTTTTCATTTTTAGGGTCTACAAAAACTTTAGTATAGTACCAGGCACGTTGACGAATATTATTATCACTCGAAGTAAGCGTCCATGTTTCACCGGCATCATTACTCATATACAATCCGCCATCTTTATTTTCGATGAGTGCATATACTTTATCGGTATTAGAAGGTGCAACGGCTACACCCACTATTCCCCAAATACCTTTTGGTAACCCTTTTTTGGTAGCAATAGAAGTCCATGTTTCACCCCCATCTATGCTTTTATACATCCCACTTCCATCACCACCGCTCTCCATACTATAAGGTGTTCTTATCACGCGCCACATACCTGCATAAAAAACAGAAGGGTTGCCGGGCTCCATTACTAAATCGGAACAGCCTGTTTGGTTATTGACGTATAAAGTTTTCTTCCAGGTTTTACCACCGTCGGTAGTTTTATAAATACCTCTTTCTTCATTGGGGCCAAATAAATGCCCCATTACCGCAACCCATACCGTATTAGGATCACGAGGATGAATAATGATACGAATGATATGGCGACCATCTTTTAATCCAATATTTCGCCATGTTCTACCTGCGTCATCACTACGCCACATACCGCCTAATCCTTCAGCCACATTACCACGCATACTGTTTTCACCTTCTCCCACATATACTACCGATTCATCACTTGGGGCAACTGCAACAGCCCCTATAGTGCCCCCAAAATATTTATCGGAAATATTTTTCCAGTTATTACCGCCATCCACTGTTTTCCAAACACCACCACCTGTTGCACCAAAATAAAAAGTGGTTTTGCTTTTATAACTACCGGTAACGGCAGCACTTCTACCGCCCCGGAAAGGACCAATAGATCTGTACTTTACTTTTGATAATAGTGCGGCGTCCGACACTTCCTCTTTAACAGGTGCAGGAACGTTTTTTTTGTTTTTGGCATTTTGTGCATAACCAACAAGGCAAAGCACACATGCTGTAGCAGCTAGTATTTTTCTCATGATAAGCAAATTGGATGAGAAAAATAGGCATTCCACCTCGCTTCACAAAAAAAATAAGGATGAACGATTATTTATTGTTCTATACAGGCTAGCTCCGAATTGTAGGGTTTACATATATCTTGCGGTATCCGTAATTTAGATTTTTATTAGCTTATGAACAGCAGTCACTTTTCTATCACAGCCAATCTGGTCAATATTCTTCAACGCAGTATACAAGAAGCGATTATAACTATTGAAAACGGAAAAATAAATCGCATTGCGATAAAGGGCGAAGAAAATAAAAGTTTACCCTATATGCTGCCCGGTTTTATTGATAGCCATATTCATATTGAAAGCAGTATGCTTATTCCCAGTGAGTTTGCCCGTTTAGCTGTAGTACATGGTACAGTAGCCACTGTGAGCGACCCGCACGAAATTGCTAATGTATGCGGTGTAGCAGGTGTTCACTATATGATTGAGAATGGTAAACAAACCCCTTTCAAATTTAATTTTGGGGCTCCAAGCTGTGTACCCGCAACTGCTTTTGAAACAGCCGGTGCTTCATTAGATGCAAATGCTGTTAGCGCATTATTGGCCCTGCCCGAAATAAAATACCTGAGTGAAATGATGAACTTCCCCGGGGTATTACACAAGGATCCGGAAGTAATGCAAAAAATTGCGGCATCGCATCAATGGGGTAAGCCGGTAGATGGCCATGCACCGGGCCTACGAGGCGAAGCCGCTCAACATTATATTGAATCGGGTATTTCAACCGATCATGAATGTTTTACCATGGAAGAAGCACTCGATAAGTTAGAACATGGTATGAAAATTATTATCAGGGAAGGAAGTGCTGCGAAAAATTTTGAAGCGTTATATGAATTGATAGATGACCATCCGAATGCTATCATGCTTTGCAGTGATGATAAACACCCGGATAGCCTGGTAGAAGGGCATATGAATCAACTTTGCGCAAGAGCTGTAGCAAAGGGTATTGACGTATTTAATGTATTGAAAGCCGCTTGTATCAATCCCGTAAAACACTATAAGCTTGATGTTGGTTTATTAAGGGAAGGAGATGCCGCAGATTGTGTAATTGTAAAAGACTTACAGCATTTTAAAGTACTACAAACCTATATTGATGGGATACTTGTTGCAGATAATGGTAAAACCCTTATTTCTTCTGTTCCTGCAAGTATCATTAATACATTTGATTGCCAGCCAATTAGCAGGGATCAATTAGCTATTCATGAAAATGAATACCCGCAAAGCGAAGAAAAAATACCGGTAATTGAGGCTTTAGATGGACAATTAATTACCAATACATTATGGCTTGATGGCAAAAAAGAAAATAATCACTGGGTGTCAGATGCCAATGAAGATATATTGAAAATAATTGTGGTGAATCGTTATCATCATGCACCCATTGCCAAAGCTTTTATAAAAAACATAGGGTTGAAGGAGGGAGCGATCGCTTCTACTGTTGCACACGACAGTCACAATATTGTAGCAGTAGGTGTAGATGATGATTCACTCACAAAAGCTATCAATTTACTGATAGCAACAAAAGGAGGTGTGAGTGCCGTTTCAAATAGAGAAGCAATTACATTACCATTACCTGTTGCCGGACTCATGAGTACTGATGATGGTTATGCGGTTGCTGAAGCTTACACAAAAATAGATACACTTGCCAAAGCAATGGGATCAACACTTTCAGCACCCTATATGACCTTAAGTTTTATGGCGTTATTAGTGATACCACATATTAAACTCAGTGATAAAGGGTTGTTCAACGGAGATACGTTTTCATTTTATTAGTATCCTGATGCTGTGATTACTTTCACAGACACACTATCCGTTCCCTTTGGTGCAAAATATTTTGTTTTGAATTTGATAGTCTCGCCGGGAGGAATATTGTCGTAAACAGTTTCCATAGCCTCATCTAACTTAACCGCTGTTTTGCTGAAGAAACTAAGTTTTAATTGTACATCTTTATAAGAAGCAATGGTAGCCTTATTATGAATAGTTCCTTTTACTACTGTTTGCCCGATTATATTTTTCCGATCACTGTTTTCAACCGCTAAGAATTTGGTAGGATTATTCTTTTCTTTATCAGCCAAATTTTCTTTTACCTCCTCATAGTTAGCTTTATCAAACCCTTTTCCGTTTTTTTCGTTGTTACAAGCCATCAAACTCATCACTATCAAAACTGTATATAGCTTACGCATGGGATAATTTTTGTCTAAATTATGAATATAAGGTTACGGGATATAGATAATAGGTAATGGGGCATATATAATAGGTAATAAGCCTATTCCCTGTTAGCGCTTATACCCTAACTTTACAATAAATCCCCTTGTATGGTCATTAATCTCAGCGAACAGCACAGTTTAGTAAGTAATTGGGTATCGGAACTAAGAAATACCGAAATACAGGGCGATCGTTTACGCTTTAGAAGAAATTTAGAGCGGATCGGAGAAATTGCCGCTTATGAAATTAGTAAGCAACTTCCTTTTAAAATTCAGGAAACCCCCACCCCCTTGGGAACACACGAAAGTAAAGTACTCGCATCCCAGCCTGTACTGGCTACTATATTGAGAGCAGGGCTACCCTTGCATAATGGTATGCTCAATTATTTTGATAAAGCCGATAATGCTTTTATCTCTGCTTACCGTAAACATCATAGGGATGGGAGTTTTGAAATTAGTTTGGAATATATGAGTTGTCCGGTTTTAGAAAACCGCGTAATTATAATTAGCGACCCTATGCTGGCTACAGGTGCTTCCATTGTAAAAACGATACAATACATGAAGAATGAGGGTAAACCGGCCGCTATTCATGTAGTTGTAGCCATTGCCTGTACCATAGGTATTGAATTTATTCATCGGGAATGTGGTACCAATATCTCCATTTGGTGTGGGGATATAGACGATGAACTCACTGCAAAAGGATATATCGTTCCGGGATTGGGTGATGCAGGCGATTTGGCTTTTGGTACCAAATTGCAAGCCTGATTAACATATCCTTCCCAATTTATTCGGTATATTTATGCTAAGGTTAGTTTGTATGCGCAGTGTATTGCTAGTAGTAATCTTGTTTTTGATCAGTGAAAACATAACGGCTCAGGATCCGAATTTTTCTCAATTCTTTTCGTCACCGCTTACTTTAAACCCGGCTTTTACCGGGAAGTTTTTTGGGGCTTATCGATTTGCCGCAAACCATAGAAACCAATGGCCTAGCATAAATAACGCATTCACAACCACTGCAGCTTCAGTAGATTTTCAAATTTTAAAAAATAAAATAGCGGCTAATGATACCTGGGGGGTAGGATTCTCCGGCTTGAGCGACCAAGGCGCAGCCGGTGCCGTTAAATTTAATTATGGTTCTTTCTCTACAGCTTATCATAAGGGTTTAGATGAAGATGGCTTACATCAATTAGGTGCTGCTTTTCAGGTCACATACGCTAATATGTTTGTTGATATTACTAAAATCAACTTTGAAGACCAATTAACTACCCTTGGTTTTACCGGTGTTACATCAGAGGTATTTAATTTCAATACCCTTAAGTCTAATTATATTGATATTAATGCAGGCTTACTCTATAATGGAAGTACAAGCGATAAAAATAATTTTTATGTAGGCGTAAGTATGTATCATATCAACCGCCCCTCCCAGCAACTCACAGGTGCATCATATTCGGTAAATCCCAGGACTAATTTTCATGCGGGTGGTTATTTTCCTATTAGTGAAACCAGTACGCTACATCTCAGTGCCTCACAAATTTTTCAAGCAGGTGCTTCTCAAACTATGCTTGGAGGTGCCGTACAGTTAATGGTATCAGGTGGTGATCCTAATAAACCAACGAGCATTTATGCAGGTAGCTGGTTTCGTTTTAATGATGCCATTATCCCTTATGTAGGCATTGAATTTAACGATTTCAGGATCGGGGCTACCTACGATTACAATTACTCCACATTAAGAACCGCTTCTCAAAATCGCGGTGGAATTGAAGTCTCAATTATTTATATCCATCGCCCTTCTACCGATAGACCTGTAAGCTGTCCGAAATTTTAATTGCCCAGTTTGTTAGTATCTTAGCAAAAACATTCCCCCTTTGCTCAAAGAAATTATTATAGCATTACGTGCTTATAGAAAAGCGCATCTATTCATTAAGGCAAACAAGTTGTGGAAATGGATTATTATTCCCGGAATTATTTATACCGCTCTATTTTTAATAGGAGCCATTTATTTTACTGATACTTCGAGTGATGCCATTAGTTGGATGGCCTTAAAAACAGGCTTAAAAGGATGGCTCGATAAAACAGATAACGGTTTATTAGGTTTCGTTTTCACTATGGGGGGGTTAATTCTTTGGCTTATTTTAATGTTATTTTATTTCTCCCTTTTCAAATATTTATTCTTGATCATAGGTTCTCCTGTATTCGCCTACTTAAGTGAAAAAACAGTAGCCATTATTGAAGGAAAAGATTTCCCTTTTTCTTTTCCCAAAATTATTCATGATGCTTATAGAGGTATTAAACTCGCTGTAAGGAATAGTTTATGGCAAACCGTTTATCTTATCAGCATCATTCTTTTGAATTTAATTCCGGTTGTGGGTTGGCTAACACCCATTTTGGCTATTTTAATTGAATGTTATTATTACGGTTTCTCAATGATCGATTATACCATGGAACGCCACAATAAAACGTCTTCTCAAAGTATTCATTTCATCAACACGCATAAAGGATTGGCTATAGGAAACGGATTGGTTTTTTATCTAATGCACTTAGTACCTATAATCGGCTGGGTATTAGCCCCTTCCTATGCGGTAGTTGCCGCTACCCTAAGTGTTTACCCTCTTAAAGAACAACACACTGCGAATAATGAGTAAACAAGGAACCGTTATACTTTTACCTATGGAATTGTATGAAGGTGCTGCGCATACCATTCCGGCATATGCCATTGAAGCCATCAAAACATGTTCTGTTTTCTTTGTAGAGAACGAAAAAACAACACGTCGTTTTTTTAAACGTGTATGGAAAGAAATGGTGATCGATGATTATCGCTGGTACACCATTCATAAAGCAGAAGAATCAATAAAACAAGATTTTTATAAAGAACTTAAAGCCGGTAATACTGTTGGTATCATTAGCGAAGCAGGTTGTGTGGGCATTGCCGATCCCGGACAAATACTTATCGCATTTGCTCAAGAAAAAGGGTTCAGCATAAAGCCTTTAGTAGGCCCCAGTTCCATTTTATTGGCATTGATGGCTAGCGGTATGAACGGACAATCATTTCAATTCAATGGCTACTTACCCATTGAAACACAAGAACGGAGGAAGAAAATAAAAGAATTAGAAAATTTAGCTGTTAAACAAGATCGTACGCAACTTTTTATCGAAACCCCATATCGGAATAATCAGCTACTGAAAGATATTATAGATTGCTGCTTTAAAGAAACAAAACTCTGTATTGCAGTAGATATTACTGCAAATTCAGAAAGTATTAAAACAAAAACCATCCGCGAATGGATGGTTCAATTACCCGATTTACACAAAAAACCGGCTATATTTTTATTAGGCGCTTAATGTTTAGGTGTGATTACGGTTTCTCCCGCAACACCTCTAATCTCCAATACACTATCTACAATATATTTTTCAACTCCTCGCCAGGGAAGGGCTCCTAAAAATCGCTTGTAATGCAAATTCATTTCTCTCCCGGAGTTGGCTTCAAGTATCCGCGCAATACGTTCTTCTTCAACACTAAAATTAAACTCATTGCTCTGTATATTTTTTTGAAACCCACTCTGTATAATTTTTCCTTCGTAGGTTTTAAATACAAACCCCTTTTTTTGAAAAGTGTTTAATTGCCCTGCTTTGGTACCTTCAGAGTATACAAAATAAAAGCGCCAATAACCGGCTATGAGTAACACAAGTAAAATAACAGTAAGGGTACTCCAAATAAATTTTTTAGTTGTCATATTATAATCCGTATTGATCTATAAGATAAACCAAAGCTGCCATATTCAGTGCGCCTAAGAGTAATTCCCTTTTATGCACATTTTCGAAAACATCTGACCTGGCATGATGTACATCAAAATAGCGCTGTGGATCGGGCAAGAATCCGCCCAAAGCAGTACCCAGATTACGATTCAATGGACCAATATCTGCGCCTCCGCCACCCATTCTTAAAATACCTGTGCCATAAGGCGCCAATAAAGGCATCCAAGATTGTACTTTTTTTAACTGCGTTGGGTTCATAGTAAAACCAAAGCCTCTCGGGGTAAAACCACCTTCGTCACTTTCCAGTGCAAACAAATGTTTCTCATTTTTAGCCTTTGCTTCTTCAGCATACTTAGTACCACCTCTTAATCCATTTTCTTCATTCGCAAATAGTACAAACCGAATACTGTGTTTAGGTTGATAGCCCAAGGCTTTTAGGGTTCTCAAAACTTCCAACGTATGAACCACACCTGCGCCATCATCATGTGCTCCTTCATTCACATCCCAGCTATCTAAATGTCCGCCGATTGTGATATAGGTATCTGCATTCACAGATCCTTTTAATTCTCCGATAACATTATATCCTTTAGCATCGGGCAAAAATTTCCCGTTTGTTTTCATAGACACTGTAAAGGAAGATTTCTTACCTAAACGCCAGAGATAATCGGCATCATCGCCACCAACTGCAACGGCGGGAATTTTTGGAAAAGAATCATTATAATTCATAGCACCCGTATGCGGGTTATTATCAGTGGCTTCTGTTAAGGAGCGTATGATCACACCAACAGCTCCATACTTTGCGGCTCTGCTGGCTCCGCTTCTTCTGTATATTCCTGCTTCTCCATATGATATAGAGGGATCAATATTTCGGGGGTTAAATTTATAATTGTAGTAAACAATTTTACCTTTTACCAGATCTTTCTTTGCTTCAAGTTCATTATAATCTGCTATGGTAACTACCTCTGCGATAACAGCTTTACCATCTGTACCTAAAGAATTTCCCAGGGCTACTACATCTAAAGATCTGTTGGATTTTTTCCCGTCAATAGTAATAATGCTCGCTTCATCCTTACTTCCTCTATTCCAATTAGGCATCATACATTCTTGCAACATAACATGATCTGCACCAGCCTCTTTCATAACCGCTTCTCCCCATTTAACTGCTTTTTCAAATTGTGGTGACCCGGCTAACCGGCCCCCTACCTGTTTAGTAAGCTGTCGCAACCATTCATAGGCTTTACCATTTGTTAGCAGTTCATCTGCCATTTTTCTGATAAATAGGGAATCGTTTGATTGTGCTTTTGAAAATAAAGGCAGACAAAAAAGAAGTAATAATTTTTTCATGCATTAAAGATAGGGAATACAAATCTTCAATTTATAATCTGGAATCTACAATCTTCAATCTGAAGAACGCATACCCTATTCCCTTTACCCTTTATCCTATTGCCTACCACCTTTCTCCTAATAACTTAATACCTTTATATCTCAATAAACGATCATGCGTATAGGAATTGTTTGCTATCCAACATTTGGGGGAAGTGGTGTATTAGCTACAGAGTTAGGAAAAGCATTGGCCGATAAGGGGCACGAGGTTCATTTCATAACCTATCAACAGCCGGTAAGATTAAATGTGTTTAATACCAATATTTTTTATCATGAAGTAAGGGTGCCAACATATCCTTTATTCGATTATCCCCCTTACGAAGTGGCGTTAGCAAGTACCATGGTAGATGTAATAGTTAACCATGATCTTGATTTATTACATGTACATTATGCTATTCCACATGCTTCTGCTGCATATATGGCCAAGCAAATTGTAAAACAAAAAAATGGCAGAAATGTACCTGTTATCACAACCCTCCATGGTACCGATATAACATTGGTTGGGAAAGACAAAACCTATGAACCTGTTGTTACTTTCTCTATCAATCAAAGTGATGCCATCACCGCCGTTTCTCAAAATTTGCGCGAAGAAACATACAGTTCTTTTCCAATCAATAAAGAGATAGAAGTGATCTATAATTTTGTAGATGTTACCCGTTTCGATAAAAAACCTTTAGATGCTTTTAGAAAAGTAATTGCGCCTAATGGCGAAAAAATACTTATTCATGCATCCAACTTTAGAAAAGTAAAACGCGTACCTGATGTATTACACGTTTTTGCAAATATTTTAAAAGAGGTACCTGCAAAATTATTGATGGTAGGCGATGGGCCTGAGCGTCCGGCTTGTGAAGAGTTAGCGCGCACACTAGGGGTAGATGATCATGTTCGTTTTTTAGGTAAGCAAGAGCAAATGGAAGATATTTTAGCTGTTAGTGATATTTTTTTACTTCCATCTGAATATGAAAGCTTTGGTCTGGCAGCTTTGGAAGCGATGGCTGCACACAGTGTGGTTATAAGCACCAATGCAGGGGGTTTAAATGAAATAAATATTCAGGATCAAACAGGCTATATGGCTAATGTTGGTGATGTACATGCCATGAGCAACTTTGCTATTCATTTATTAAAAGATAATAATAGATTGAGTGCTGTTAAAGAAGCAGCCTATCAGCATGCTTTACAATTCGATATCAAGCATATAGTTCCGGTATATGAAAAATTATATGGTAGATTTTGTAGGATGGAAGCATAATCGAAATAATTAATAATTAATAATTCTTAATTATTGAATTTAATAGCTTCTGTATTAACTCATCCAGTTCCACATAAGTGATGCATAAAGGCGGTGCTATCCGTAATCTATCCGTAGCGAATAAAAACCAATCTGTAATTAACCCATTCATAACGCAAGCATGTGCAATTGATTGTGCTATTGAACCTGATTCAAATTGTAATGATATCCATAAGCCAGCTTCATTAATTTGTAAAATGGCAGGGTGTTGTAATTTATTTTTCAGATACAACCCTTTTTCTTTTACTTCTGCGATCCATTTTTCTTGTAATAAAACTTCGAAAGCTGCTTTACCTGCAGCACAGGATACAGGATGACCTCCAAATGTGGTGATATGTCCGAGTACAGGATCATGCGTAAGTGTAACCATTAATTTTTTATCCGCAATAAAAGCCCCCAGTGGCATACCGCCGCCTAAAGCCTTACCTAACAATAAAATATCCGGTACTATATTCATTTGTTCAAATGCCCATAAGCTACCCGTGCGGCCAAACCCTGCTTGTATTTCATCCAGAATTAAAAGCACGCAATGGGTATCACATTTTTTTCGCACCGCCTGTAACCATATTTTATCAGGAGTTGTAATACCACTCTCTGCCTGAACAGTTTCCAATATTACGCATGCCGTATTACTATCGATAGCATCAATCAAATCTTGGCTATTATAGGCATACTGGAAAGTATCGGGTAAAAGTGGACGAAACGCTTGCTTATAATATTCATCGCCCATTACACTCAAAGCACCTTGAGTGCTGCCATGATAGGCATTTTTGGCAGAGATCATTTTAGATCTCTGCGTAATTCTTTTTGCCAACTTCATGGCACCCTCTGCAGCTTCTGCCCCACTGCCGGTAAAATAAACACAATTTAAAGAAGCGGGTAAATGATCTGTGAGCATTTTGGCATACGCAACTTGAGGTTGTTCTATAAACTCACCATACACAATCGTATGCATATAAGCAGCTGCCTGCTCTTGAACAGCTTTTACCACAGCAGGATTAGAATGACCAATATTGGCTACACTAAAACCGGAAATACCATCTATATATGCTTTCCCATATACATCATATAAGAATACTCCGGAAGCTCTTACAATCTCCACACCAATGGGATTGGGGGAAGTTTGTGCTACATGTTGTAAGAATAATTGCCGGTAGTTCATGGGGTAAAGGTAATAGGTAATAGGGAATAGGTTATAGGCGAAGGTAGAAAGCATATTGACTTATACTAGTTATTTTACTAATTTCACCATACTATACACTACCTACTAAACACTATAAACTCCTATCATGCCCACCATCCTCCCCGTACTAGGAAAACACCCACAATTTGGCAACGACTGTTTTATTGCTCCTAATGCCACCATAGTGGGTGATGTAATTATGGGGAATGAATGCAGCATATGGTTTAATACCGTAATCAGAGGCGACGTACATTATATTAGAATCGGTAATAAAGTCAATATTCAAGATGGGGCAGTCATACATTGTACATATCAGAAAAACCCTACTGAGATAGGTAATAATGTTTCTATCGGACATAATGCGCTTGTTCATGGATGTACGCTGCACGATAACGTGTTGATCGGAATGGGAGCTATTGTAATGGATCGGTGCGTGATACATTCTAATTCCATTATTGCTGCCGGAGCAGTATTATTAGAAGGAACAATAGTAGAAGCCGGGAGTATTTATGCCGGGGTGCCTGCTAAAAAAGTAAAAGATATTTCTAAAGAACTTATAAGCGGTGAAATAGATAGGATCTCTAATAATTATGTGCAATATGCTTCTTGGTTTAGCGACTATAACCACAACTTTATCAAATAAATAAGGTTTTTATCCGTTATTAAGGTACTAACTTTATATACTTTAATTATGCGCAAATTGATTCCCATACTTGTTTTAATAATGCTCAGCCTTTCTTCCTGCAAGCTACTGGGTATCGGCAAAAATGCATCACCTAATAATGGTAAGCAAGAAGGTGGATGCCCTTCTAATGGTAAAAATGTTGGTGCCGAGAAATTATTAAGCGACGATAAAGCAGCTGTAAAAGCTCCGAAATATACTAAGAGTAAGCAACTTATCTATTAGTACAAATTTTCTTCTATGGTATCTTTTATGGTGAGATAACTCACATACCTTTCCTCCGAAATAACTCCTGTGCCTACCGCTTGCTTTACTGCACAGCCGGGCTCATTATAATGCATACAATTATTAAACTGACAATCATTTAATACTTTTCTCATCTCCGGAAAATAGTGCGACAATTCTTGTTTTGAAACAGCTGTTATGCCCAACTCCCGAATACCCGGTGTGTCAATTACCTTGCTGTTTTCATCAATATCAAACATCTCGGCAAAAGTAGTAGTGTGCATACCTTTGCCGCTCCAACTACTCACCTCCTGTGTACGTAACGCGTAATCGGGAAATAGTGCATTGATCAAAGTTGATTTTCCAACACCGCTATGTCCGCCTAATAAGCTTTTTTTTCCTACAAGTTTCTTCCTCACGTCTTCCAGGCCCTCTCCTTTTTCAACACTTGTAAGCAATACATCATATCCGATATCGGTATATATTTCACGATATCGCTCATATTGCTGTATCTCTTTTTCTCTATAAATATCCGCCTTATTAAAAACTATGGTTGCGGGTATATGAAAGGATTCACAAGCAATTAAAAACCGATCTATAAACCCTAATGAAGTTTTTGGAGATTTTAGGGTAACAAATAAGAGGCTTTGATCTATATTAGATGCAATGATATGATGCTGTCTTTTATTATGCGGAGATACCCTGGCAACATAGTTGTGCCTATCAGAAATTTCTTCGATAACTGCCGATGCCTCTTCCGTATTTTCAAATGAAATATTTACTTCATCCCCAACAGCAATAGGATTTGTAGAAGTTATCCCATCTATTTTAAAGATTCCCTTTACACGAGCATTATGAAACTGACCGTCAGCTGTTTTAACAACATACCAACTACCCGTAGATTTGTATACAATTGCTTTCACAGTAAATGAAGATAAAGCCTTTTTCAGCCTTATCTAACTAATTTTTGCGAAATATTAACCATATCTAAGCATGATAAAATCGATATCTTTGATGGATGGCGAAATATGCACATGATAATATTGTTCCTTTTGAAACCAGCACGCTCAACAAAAAAGAGCAAGTGGCGGATATGTTCAATAATATTGCCTTTAGATACGATTTTTTAAATCGCTTCTTAAGCGCAGGTATTGATATTAATTGGCGCAAGAAAGCTATCAAAGAATTGGCATCTCTTCAACCAAAAATAATACTCGATGTTGCTACCGGTACAGCAGATGTAGCTTTGCTCACGCAAAAAATGCTTAAACCTGCAAAAATTATAGGTATCGATATTTCAGCAGGCATGTTAGAAATTGGCAGAAAGAAAATAGCAACAGCGAATCTGCAAGAAACGATTGCATTAACCGAAGCCGATAGTGCAACTATCCCTTTTACTGATAATTACTTCGATGCTATTACTGTTGCCTTTGGCGTTCGTAATTTTCAGCACCTGGAAAAAGGGATTGCTGAAATGTATCGTGTATTAAAGCCCGGAGGTAAATTGGTGGTGCTTGAGTTTTCAAAACCTACCACAACCGGTTTCAAACAATTCTATAATCTTTACATGGATCTTATAACCCCCTCCATCGGAAAAATATTCTCAAAAAATAAGGAAGCCTATGCTTATCTTAATAAAAGCGTACAAGCATTTCCCGAAGGGTTCACTTTTTTAAACATCATGAATGAAGCAGGATTTACCCAAACTTATTTGAAAAAACTTAGTTTCGGAATATGCACGATATACTGCGGAAGCAAATAATCCTGCTTTTGCCGCTGCTATCAGGCATTGTTTTTTCAGCGAATGCACAAAAACAGTTGTATCGTCTTCAGAGAGAAGATCAATTGTACTATTTTGGAATTACGCTGGGGTATAACAGTTCCTATTTGCATCAGGTAAAATCAAACACTTTTCTGGCAAGCGATAGTATTCTTATTGCAGAGCCGGGATCTAGTGGGGGCATTGCGATGGGTTTATTAGCAACAGCGCGCTTAACCGATTATTTTCAGGTACGTGTAAACCCACAACTCATCATAGGGGGTGCCAAAACAATCAAGTATACCTTAGGTTCCGTACGAACTGGTGAAGCAACCACACAAGTGCAAACCCTTCCTTCTACTTTGATCAGTTTTCCTTTACAACTCAAATTCAATTCAGATCGTATCGGTAATTTCAGAACCTATTTATTAGGCGGTGTTAAATACGATATTGACCTTTCCAGCAATGCTGCTACACGTAATGCCGAAGATTTGGTAAAATTAAAAAGGAATGATTTTGGATTAGAGGCGGGTATTGGATTCAATTTTTATCTACCCTTTGTAACAGTGAGTCCTGAAATAAAAATTAGCTATGGGTTAAGCAATATTCATCAACGCGATGCTGCATTAAAATATTCAAGCGCCCTCGATAAAATTCAATCTCGAATGATTGTATTCTCCATTCATTTAGAAGACTAAAAAACAAATTCTCTCCTCGCCATATTCCAACGTATACCGCCGGATACAATGGTAGCTTCGGGAGCTACTCCGCTTAATAAAGAGGTACTAGACCTTTTATTTACATTTATATCAATAAATAAATTTTCAGCTATCTCATAAGATAGCTGCAAGGTTAACAATAGTACTTTGGTTTCGTCGCCACTACCTACTCTCAAATTCTCACTTCTTGCTCTTTCCGAATATAATCGCAAGGGGTTAGCGCCTAAATCAAAACCCAGCGAATCCCTTCCTTGCCTATAATATACTGCTCTTGCATTGATATATAATCGCTTCATAGGTTGCGCTCTGATGATGGCAATATATTCTTGAAAATTGGCTCCTACAGGATGCGCAAAAGGTTGATTATAGTGGGTCCAGTTAGTGGAACTATCTAAATGGGAATAAGTAAAAGGCCTTACTCTATTTGATTCTAATTGCAAGTCAACATTCTTTACACCAAATACATCGATATACTTTAAACCTAACTGGTAAGCATATTTGTTTTGCCAATTATACTTATTAGAAAAAAACTCCTTGGCAATAAATTCATCAAAATTTACTTGTCCATACAACTGGAACCGTTTGGCAATATTGGCCTTAGCATCTATACCCAACATCGTATTATCCGGGCTGCCAATCGCTTGTTGACCCGGTACAAGAAAGAGTACCGGATTTAAATACATAAAATCAAAATGATCACCCCTACCAAACATCACCGCATCAAAAATGCCTACATTGAGCCATTTAGTAGCATTAATGCTCAAATGATTCATTCGAAAATATTTACGAGGAAGATTGATTCCGGCATTAGCAATAAACCCATTTGGCTGAATTAACTCCATGAACAAATTCTCATAATTGAATTTCCAAAGTCTTGTATTTACTTTTAAGAAGAGTGCATTAGTACTGAAGTCACTCATAAACGTACTTCGGAATCCATTTCCAATAAAATTTCGATCGTAGCCAAACTGCATATCTATAAACTTGGCAACTTTAAAGCTGATTGAGCCTCTTACTTCTGTATAATCATATCCATCCACCACTCCTAATGGTTTATAAAAACCGGCACCGGGTACGGCCTTATATTGCTTTACCCAGTCTTGCACATAACGAGGACCGCGCTCCTGATTATCTGTAAAATAAACATCAAATCCAACTTTATCGGCTATCCTTCCACGAACATAAATACCGCGTGTATTCTGAAAGAGTGGCTTATCATAGCCGTTTTCTTGCCCAATTTGTGTATTGATCATCGGATTCGCCTGGATATAAAAATCTTTTGTGTTTACCTCAAATAAATTACCCTTGGAATGAAAGAAGTCGTGAAACATGGTTTGCGGTTTCCTTAGATCTTCGCGACTAGTCCATTCTGCATTATTTGTTAAGAACCGCTGCATATTATATGTATCTACCTCACTGAGTTTTGCTTTCAAACCATCATCACTATATCGCAGACTATCAATTATTTCTACCTGTTTCGTATAATATTTCCGATTGTAGGGTCGCACATGCGTAAAGAAAAGATCGGGCCGTTTTGTTTTAATTTCTAATCGATCCAATAGTATATAATCTTTCGTTCCCGTGGGGATATAGGTAGATTGCGCCTTTATGAATACAGGGCTTAGAAAAAATAGTAGATAGCGAAGAGATTTAATAAATTGCATTTTCATAGTATAAAGACACAAATTGATAGGTATATGCAGCATACAATAATTAAAGATACGTGCATCATTAACGAGCAACAAAGAATTTATGGTGATTTATTAATGAAAGGAGATAGAATTGAAAAAATTGGTGGTGAAATAAATACGAAAGCCCGTGCCAAAGAAATTGATGGCTCCAATCAAATACTGATACCCGGCTTTATCGACGATCAGGTTCATTTTCGGGAACCCGGCCTTACTCATAAAGCAACTATTTATACAGAAGCCAAAGCAGCTGTAGCCGGCGGCGTTACCTCATTTATGGAAATGCCTAATACTAAACCACCTGCTTTTACGGTAGAATTATTGGAAGATAAATACGCCATAGCAGCCAAATCGGCGTTAGCTAATTATTCTTTTTTCATGGGTACTTCAAATGATAATATAGAAGAAATCAGGAAAATAAATAAGAAGAAAAATGAAGTGTGCGGTATAAAAATTTTCATGGGTTCCTCAACAGGCAATTTATTGGTAGATAGCCCCCTGGTACTAGAGAATGTGTTTGCAGAATCAGAATTACTGATCGCTACGCATTGTGAAGAAGAATCGTTGATCAAAGAAAACTTGCAAAAGATCAGATCCATAAAATCGGTTTTAGAACCGGCAGATCATCCTATTATTCGTAATGAAGATGTGTGTTTTGAATCTTCTTTTAAAGCAATTCAATACGCCAAAAAACATGGAAGCAGGTTGCATATACTGCATATCACCACCGAAAAAGAGTTACAATTATTTTCAAACATGCTACCTTTAGCAGATAAGCGTATTACCTGCGAAGTATGTGTGCACCACTTACATTTTACAGCCGATGATTATGCTCGTTTAGGTAATCAAATCAAATGTAATCCTGCCATCAAAGCACCGCATAATAAAGAAGCCTTATGGAAAGCCTTACTGGATAATAAGATCGACGTTATTGCTACGGATCATGCTCCGCATACCTGGGCCGAAAAACAAGAAAATTATGAACACGCCCATGCAGGCTTACCCCTTGTTCAACATGCAGTTTTATTGATGTTACATTATGTTGCCGAAGGCAGGTTAACTGTTGAACAAATGGTTCAGAAAATGAGTCATGCCGTAGCCGACTGTTTCCAAATTAAAGAAAGAGGCTATATCCGGGAAGGCTATTTTGCAGACCTGGTTTTAATTGATCAACAACAAAAAACAACTATTACCAAACAGAATATCTTATATAAATGCGGCTGGAGCCCTTTAGAAGGTATAAGCTTACCTGCTGTTATAAAAAATACTTTTGTAAACGGACATATGGTTTATGGAAACGGGGTCTTCGATGAATCTCAATGGGGATCTAGATTATCCTTTAATCGCCAATAAAGATTGCATGCAAATAGATAAAACTACTTTATACGATTTGGGTGTTTTTCATGCTGAAGAAGAGCAGTCTGTTTTTCATTATCTAAACTTTACCAATACCAATGATGGAAGAGATTATTTAAAATATTTACTCGCTAATCCACTTACCACCCTAAAAGAAATTAAAGAAACCCAGCAAACCATTCAGCATTTACAATCAATAGCCGATAAATGGCCCACTACACTTACGAATGGTACCATTATGGTGATTCAAAAGTTTTATGAATCGCCGATAGATGCCTACCCTAGTATACAAGGTAATTTTCCGGCATACCTATATAAGTTATTAAAGGGAGAAGATTATGCTTTATCTGAATTTAGTGTTAAACACAGCATCGATTTTTTTAAAGCGCTGTCTGCAATTCAATCATTGATCAGCGATAGTAATAGCCCTTTATTAGGAATTATTGCTACACGAATGGAAATATTATTGAAGAAAGGATTGGTGCCGAATATGATTCAACAAAATAAAGAAACACTGTATCCCGCAATTGTTTTAGAATATGCGCAATACATACGAAAGGGATACAAAGGTTTTGCATTTGATTTGATAGACATGTATAGCCAGCTCGATGCCTATATGAGTTTAGCTATAGCGGGTAATAAATACCAATTTCGATTTCCTCATTTTATGGAAAGCGAGGAGCCTCATTTTTCAGTAAAAAATTTATTTCATTTTCAACTGCCAACCCCCGTTGCCTATTCCGTTGAACTAATACCCCGGGCTAATTTCCTTTTCTTAACCGGCGCGAATATGGCAGGAAAAAGTACATTTATTAAAGCCTGTGGACTAGCAGTTTACTTGGCCCATATTGGTATGGCTGTACCGGCAGAAGCCATGCAACTAAGTTTTTTTGATGGATTATTGAGTAATATTCAAGTAACGGATAATATTAGCAAGGGAGAAAGTTTCTTTTTCAATGAAGTGCAGCGCATAAAAAATACCGTTGAGCGTATTAGCGATAGAAAAAAATGGCTGATTCTCATCGATGAATTATTTAAAGGTACGAATCAACAAGATGCTGTAAAATGCAGTACCACTGTTATTGAGGGCTTACGAAAATTAAATAACGGCTTGTTTATTTTATCTACTCACCTATATGAAATTGCCGATTCTTTACATCAATATCCGAATATATTATTTCGCTATTTCGAAACGGCTGTTGATAATGATCAATTAGTATTCAGTTATCAGCTTAAAGAAGGTGTAAGTAATGATAGGCTCGGATACCTGATTTTAAAACAACAGGGAGTTGTTGATATTTTAGAGAAATTATGATACCTTGTTGAGTATCTAAAACTTAATGAGTAACGCATGAGAAAATTTATTTTATCCCTGTTAATTGTTGTTACAATTAGCAGTTTCACATTTGCGCAGTCGATATATTTTCCGGATACCACTTGGCAAACAAAAACAGCCCTTCAACTTAAACTCAATCAGGCACTATTAGATAGTGCCGTAAAACTGGCTATTAATAACGAAAACAAAGTAGATAAAGATCTCAGAATTGCCATACTTAAATCCTACGCCAATGAGCCCGATTATAAAATAATAGGTCCTACAAAAGAGCGCGGTACCGCCGCCGGAATGATTGTTAAGGATGGGTATATTGTGGCACAATGGGGAGATATCAATCGGGTAGATATGACCTTTAGTGCTACTAAAAGTTTTTTATCTACCACTGCAGGATTAGCGCTAGATAAGGGTTTAATTAAAAGTATACATGATTATGTGCAAGATTATGTATGGGATGAAACATTTAGAGGGCCCAATAACAGCAAAATTACTTGGGATCATTTATTAACCCAATCTTCGGATTGGAGTGGTAGTCTTTTTGGCTTGCATGATTGGGCCGACCGACCACCACGTGAAGGAACGATCGATGATTGGAAAAAAAGAAAATTAAATGAGCCCGGTACATTTTATAAATACAATGATGTACGGGTAAATATTTTGGCTTATTCCCTTTTGCAAGTTTGGCGAAAACCATTACCGCAAGTACTAAAAGAAAAGATCATGGATCCTATTGGCGCCAGTACAACCTGGCGTTGGTATGGTTATGATAATTCATTTGTAAACATAGATGGTATTATGACGCAGTCTGTTAGCGGTGGCGGCCATCATGGTGGCGGCTTATTTATCAATACGCTCGATATGGCACGTTTTGGTTTACTATTCCTTCGTAACGGCAAATGGAATAAGCAGCAGTTAATTTCGGAAAAATGGGTAAATGCAGTACAACAACCTTCATTGGCCAATAAAGAATATGGTTATTTATGGTGGCTCAACAGCACCGGTAAATGGAAGAACGTATCTCCAACTGTTTATTATGCAGCGGGCTATGGAGGCAATTATATTGTAGTAGATAAAGAACACGATTTACTTATTGTAACGCGTTGGATAGATGATAGTAAAATAGCAGACTTGGTGGCGTTAGTTATTAAGTCTATCAACTAATAAAACCAGTTTTATATGAACCCTAAAGTTGACTTCTTCTTTACAAAAGCAAAAAAATGGCAGGAGGAATTATTGCTACTGAGAGAAATTGCCCTTTCAACTGCTTTACCTGAAGAACTAAAATGGGGTTGCCCATGTTATGTTCATGATAAATCAAATATTGTGCTTATTCATGCATTTAAAGAATATTGTGCTTTACTATTTTTTAAAGGGGCATTATTAAAAGACGATAAAAAAATATTGATCCAGCAAACAGAGAATGTGCAATCTGCCCGACAAATACGCTTCACCAATTCAAAAGAAATAAAAATTTTACGGGCAACTATCAAAGCCTATATTTTTGAAGCCGTAGAAGTAGAAAAAGCGGGGCTCAAAGTTGCGTACAAGAAACCGGAAGCATTTAAAATGGCGGATGAATTTAAAGCAATGCTAACAAAAAACAGTAAGCTAAAAAAAGCTTTTGAAGCACTAACACCGGGCAGACAAAGAGCATATCTGCTTCATTTCTCACAACCTAAACTGGCACAAACCAGAATAACACGGGTTGAAAAAGCAATTCCACAAATATTAGCCGGAAAAGGCTTACAAGACTAGTCGTTTATTTGCGTTTAAATACGAATACAGACTCCTTAACTTTTTTCCGGTTCATTGATCTGCCTATCTTTACTTTGTTTGTAGCCCTTCCAATTCCCCAAGGGAGGTTGTCCCTAAATTTTACATGTTGGTTAAATCATTTGGCAGCGCTGTTTACGGCGTTGAAGCTATTACTATTACCATAGAGGTAAATGTTAGTATGGGTCAGGGCTATGCTATTGTAGGCTTACCCGATAATGCCGTAAGAGAAAGCTTACAAAGAACAGAAAGTGCTATTAAAAGTAACGAGTATTATATGCCTCGTACGAAAGTAGTGGTAAACTTGGCTCCCGCAGATATTAAGAAAACCGGGTCTTCTTTCGATTTACCAATTGCTTTAGGCGTATTAGGTGCCAGTGAGCAAATTAGCAATGTTGAAAAGTTAGCCCGTTATATTATTATGGGGGAATTAGGCTTAGATGGTTCTATACAACCCATTAAAGGGGCGCTACCCATTGCTATTCAAGCACGCAAAGAGGCTTATGAGGGATTGATATTGCCTATTGCTAATGCCCGGGAAGCAGGTATGGTTAATCAACTGAAAGTATATGGTGTAGCCCATTTAAGAGATGTAGTAGATTTTTTTAACGGGGAAAAAAACTTAGAACCTACCATCGTAAATACCAGAGAGGAGTTTTATGATACACAAAGTAATTTTGAGTTCGATTTTGAGGAAGTACGCGGACAAGAAAACATAAAACGTGCATTAGAAATTGCGGCTGCAGGTTCCCATAATGCCATACTGATCGGACCTCCCGGAGCAGGCAAAACAATGTTGGCAAAAAGATTACCTACTATTCTTCCTCCCTTAAGTTTAGCAGAAGCTTTAGAAACCACTAAAATTCATAGCGTATCCGGCCGTTTACCTGCCAATAGTTCATTGATTAATAAACGCCCCTTTCGTTCACCTCATCATACTATTTCAGATGTAGCCCTGGTAGGCGGGGGCGGATTCCCCTTACCGGGGGAGATTTCCTTAGCCCATAATGGGGTTTTATTTTTAGATGAACTTCCTGAATTTAGACGCACCGTTTTAGAAGTAATGCGCCAACCCATGGAAGAAAGAAAAGTAAGTATTTCAAGAGCCAAGATTGCACTCGATTTTCCGGCCAATTTTATGCTGATCGCCTCAATGAATCCTTGTCCATGCGGATATTATAACCACCCGGATAAAGAATGTACCTGTGCACCCGGTATTGTTCAAAAATACCTGAATAAGGTATCCGGTCCTTTGTTAGATAGGATAGATCTACATGTAGAAGTAACCCCATCGGCTTTCACAGAGCTTAGTAAACAACATAAGGGAGAACCATCAGCACAGGTAAGAGAGCGTGTAATAGCAGCGAGAGCCATACAGCTCGAAAGGTTTTCGGAAACTACAGGCATTTATGCAAACGCGCAAATGACCACTAAAATGTTACAGGAAATTTGTGTATTAGATCAGGCATCGGAGCTATTACTGAAGCGTGCAATGGAAAAATTAAATTTAAGTGGAAGAGCTTATGATAGGATTTTGAAAGTGAGTAGAACTATTGCCGATTTAGCATCTTCTTCCCATATTAAACCTGAGCATTTAGCCGAAGCCATACAATACAGAAGTTTGGATAGAGAAGGTTGGGGTGGGTTTTAATACTGCCCTGTACTTAAAAGCACAAGTGTACATGCTTCTAAAGCTTGAATACCTTTTTCTCTAGCAAGCTGCTCTAACTCTTCATTTTCTGCTCCGGGATTAAAAATGATACGCTTGGGATGTAGAGAAAAAATATAATCGTAGTACTCTTTCTGTGCGGTTGGGTTTACATATAGCGTAACAGTATCTACATCATCTATAGGATCATGCTCAGTTATAATTTCAGTATCTCCAACTTTTGAGGGTCTTCTTCCAATAGCAACTACCGGGTGCTGATGAGATCGTAATCGCTGTACAGCTAAATAACTATAACGTGCAGGATTATCAGATGCGCCAAGTACCACTGTTTTTTTCATCAGTCTTTAAATTCAATTTTTTTATGCGCCCCATCACAATAAGGCTTATTGGCTGATGCACCACACCTGCATAAAGCAGTAACGCCTTCGCGTATTTCTACCGAACCATCAGGCTTAGTTACGGCACAGCTTGTTTGAACTAAAATAGGACCATTAGGTTTAATATGTATGGCAACAGGTTCTTTAACAGCTTCTTGATTATTCATATTATTTTCTATTGTAGAGAGAATCGACAAAGCGCCACTAGGGCATTTTTTTACTTGTTCCACAATCGCATCTAAAGGTGCCCCTTCCATATTTACCCAAGGTTTTTTGAATGGATCAAATACCTCACGCAGATCCGTCCAGCAAATTTTACTGTGAATACATTGTTCGGGTCTCCAAACAACGGTAATATTCTCTCGGTTATATTTAAAAGTCTTTAGTGGCATTTCATTATAAAGATACAACTAATAAAGATCTTGAGTTATGATGTTATTTTCTGACTACTGCCAACAACTTTTTACAGAAAATTACTGTCATTATTATGTATAATAATTATTCAATAATCTATTTCCAATCGTAATTTATCTTTTAAATCCTTTACCAGCGGATATTGTTCGGCAATTCTATCGAATTTTTGTTTGCTATTTAATCGTAAATGCATAGGCACATCGGTTTGCTCAGTAGCTGCCACTAGAACAGTAAATCCAATAGAGCGATTATTAAACTCCGTTTGTAACTGATCTAAAAGCGTCATTTTCTCTTGTTCAATAAATTTTTGAGCAGTAATAGCCGATACAGTTACTGTAAAATGAATATCATTATCAATTTCTAATGCAGCAATTTTAAAAGTACCTGCTGCAGAATGTTTTTGTTGTGCCAATAAAGATTCACCAAATTTTTCCCAAAACTGCATCAGTCTTTCTTTAGTTAGTGGTTCTGCTTCTTTTACTTCTTGAATCGCATACCGCTCTCCTGCCCTTTCTTTTAAAACATCGAGTAATGATTTTTTACTCCCATTTGTTGAAACGGGTATTGGCTTAGAAACAGGTGGGGTATCAACTTTACCTGATGAAAGAGATACTGTTTTATCAACATACAGTTTAGCGTCTATTGGAGTACGCTTGGTACTGTTAGGTTGCGCTGTATTTAGGGATAAGGGCTGAATCGATTTAGTACGAAGCGCTATAGCTGTATCAATTCGTTTTTTTTTAACAACTGTTCCGTTATCAACCGCTAAGTCGATAGCTTGTTGTAAAAAACTAAGTTTAATCAATGCTAACTCAACATGCAATCGTTTATTACGCGCCATTTTAAAATTCACTTCGGCCTCATTTAAAATATTTAAGGCACTGATCAAATATGCCATGCCCGCTTTGGCTGCCATGGCTATATATTTTTGCTCCATACCCTCAACAACTTCTAATAAAACAGCAGATTGGGGGTCCTTACATACTAAAAGGTTTCTAATAAACTCTGCAAACCCGTTTAAAACTAAATCACCTTCAAAACCTTTTCGATTGATCGTATCAAATAAGAGCATGGCACCGGCCATATCTTGCTTCAGCATACATTCTAATAACTGGAAGAAATAATCTTCATCTAAAATATTCAAATGCTCTAAAGTATTTTGATAGGTTACAGATCCATTTGTAAAACTTACGATCTTATCTAATATGCTCAAAGAATCACGCATACATCCTTCGCTTTTTTGCGCAATTATTTGTAGAGCAGCTTTTTCAACCTGTATCTCTTCTTTATCGGCTATCTCTTGTAAATGAAGAACCGTATCGTTATTCGTGATTCGCTTAAAATCAAAGATTTGACAGCGACTTAATATAGTCGGTAATATTTTATGCTTCTCTGTAGTAGCTAAAATAAAAATAGCATGTGCCGGTGGCTCCTCCAGTGTTTTTAGAAAAGCATTAAAAGCGCTGGTACTTAACATATGTACCTCATCTACAATATACACTTTATATTTCCCTGCTTGTGGGGCAAAACGAACCTGCTCCACTAATACCCGAATATCATCAACTGAGTTATTACTGGCAGCATCCAATTCATGAATATTTAAAGAAGAACCCGCATCAAATGAAACACAGCTATTGCAGGTATTACAAGCTTCTCCTTCTGCAGTTTGATTGGTACAATTAATTGTTTTTGCTAAAATTCGTGCACAGGTAGTTTTACCAACTCCCCGTGGTCCACAAAATAAAAAAGCATGTGCCAGTTGATTATGTTTGATCGCATTTTTTAAAGTCGTAGTAATATGCGACTGACCCACAACAGTATTAAAATTTTGTGGACGATATTTACGGGCAGAAACTACAAAATTATCCATATTCTAACCTGCAATATAGCTTATTTATACTCCATTATCGGATGCCTTTCAAAAGGGTATTTATCGTTGAATATATACCGATAAGTGACCATTCTCCGGCTTTGCTTCCCTCCCAAACTTTTATATATATTATACATTTTAGGGTTCCAATCGCCGGCCCATCCCATTTCATATCGATGGTACCAACCTTTACCCTGTAAATGTAATCCACAGGCATAAATTAAAAAACTATCAACGCCTAAAGCCTGATATTTTGGTACCACACCAAAAGCCAATCCTGTTAGCTGTTTATTGGTTCCCCTCCATTTCATCCAAATCAAATGTAATTTTTCCAACCATCCTAACCTTCCATTGAAATGTTTAAAGTACTGATTGAGATCCGGCAAATTGACGAACATGGCTATCGGATCTTCTTTATAATAGGCAAACCAAACTACCCGCTCATCCATAATGGGCTTCATTTTACTAAATAACTTTACCACCTGCTCTTTAGTAATTTCTTTAGCTTCCCCATGTTGCGCCCAAGCTGCATTATATACTGTTGCAAAGTCACCCGCATATTTATCGAGCTCACTTAGCTTAACATGCTTAGCAGCATAACCGGGTTTCTTACTGAATTTTTCGTACCGCTCCGGAAATTTCGTTGGGAGCGGATCATCTACATTCATATAATAATAGTATTGATTGTAGTAGTTCCGGAACCCATAACCTTCAAAAAGTGATTCATAATAACTGGGATTAAACGACATGCCATACATAGGTTCTCTATCAAAACCCTCTACCATTAACCCCCACCACTTATCGCGATCCCCAAAATTTACAGGTCCATCCATTGCTTCAGCCCCACAATCAATCAGCCATTCCTTAGCAGTATCAAATAATAGATTGGCTGTTGCCTGATCATTGATACAATCAAAAAAACCAACACAACCTGTTATAAAATCAGTACCCTTATTAATATATTTTGAACTGATAAAAGCTGCAATTCTCCCCACTAACTCGCCATCATCTGTTTTAGCAACCCATCTGCAGGCTTTGCCGTATTTAAACTGTTTATTTTTTTCAGGATTAAATACTTCCTCTACCTCATTATTAAGCGGACGAATATAATTCGGATTACCGGCATTCATTAATACGTTTACTTTTAGAAAATCAGTAACCGACGCTTTATCATATACTTCAATAATCTGCATATTCGAATCTATTTACTGAATAATTTAGTGGCCATTTTTTCATCGTGCCCATAAATATCTTTCCTAAAATTCAAAACACCATTCTTATCTACCCAAGCCGTAAAATAAACCAAAAATACGGGTATAGGCTTTTTTAAGCTAACCCATTTCTCTTTTGCCAGATGCATGGCGCTATCAATTTTACGACTGCTCCAAATGGCGCTATCTTCTCTTAATAAATATTGTGCAAATTTTTTGGGCTCACCTAAGCGAATACAACCATGACTCAAACTCCGGCTAGATTGGCTGAACAAATTTCTATTAGGTGTATCATGAAAATAAATATTGTAATTATTGGGGAATAAAAACTTAACTAACCCTAATGAATTTTTAATGCCGGGTTTCTGCCTAACGATCGGTATCTTTCCCGCATACCCCGTTATTTCCATTTCGTTTTTGGCAATATAGTTTTTGTCTTTAGCCATAGCAGGCATAATCTCCTTTTTTACTATACTCTCAGGTACATTCCAGTAAGGGCTAAATACAACATATTTCAAATTCCCATTGAATATGACAGTACTGTTAATTGCAGATCCTACAATAACATTCATATCGAAAGCTAATCTACCACTATCATATACATGCATTTTATATTCGGGTATATTCACTACAATATAATTGCTATCATTTTCAGGAGGCATCCAACGCATACGTTCCATATTTACGAGTAGCTGTTGTATTCTTTTTTCCAAGGGAACATTGAGCTCAGCGATCATTTTATTCCCAATGGCACCATCCACATATAAACCCATAGCGCGTTGAAATCTTTTGGTAGCCCTTACCAAACTAGTATCAAACATTCCGCTAGAATCGAGTGGGATATCGGGTTGTAATAAATTTAAACGGTTTTTTATTTGAACAATGATATCAGCAGAATCACCTTGGCGTAAGGGTTTTGCTACATATAAAATGGTATCGGTCGTCTCGAGCTTTTGCTTACTCACATATACAGGCACTAATGCTTCTAATTTTTTGTATTGATCATTTAAAGGCACATACTGTTCCGGAGTTGTTACTTTCTTGCCAATTACGGTATCTAATAAAGCCGTCAGATTAATTTTTTTACGAGGAATGAACCATCCCAATTCAGATGCATCAATATCGGATCCACCATACACTTTAGAAGCATACTTAAAAAACTGTCCGGTTAATAATAACTCCGCGTTGGCAACAATAGGATTACCACTTTCCGGCTTAAATTGAATGGCATTAAGTGAATCATAAATTTTTTGAAAAGCCTCGTGATAAATAGCGCTATCCCCTATATTATTAATATAATTAAGCTGTAGGTTGTAAAAATTATGCGCTTGTTCCGCCAGGCCGGTAGAATCGAACCAAGCTAGTTCAAAATTCCTTTGCGTATAGAAATCAATAAATTGCTGCTTATATTCCGCATATTCCGGATATGCTATCAAAAATTGATTTACAGCCGAACTATCAAAAAAAAGGTTATTGAAAGAGGTAGTTTCTGTGATAGTAGTATCTCTTATAACGGGTGGTTTCTTTTTTTTCAACCGATCACAGGCTTGGAATAAAAAAGCCGTACAGCATAGCAGAATAATAGGTTTACGCATAGAATAAAGATATCATTTAATGATGTTGCAATAAAGTAACGGCTACCAAACCTGCCGTTTCAGTTCTAAGGCGCGTTTGTCCCAAATTTAAAGACAAATAACCGGCATCAGTTGCAGTGGCAATCTCTGCTCCGGTAAAATCTCCTTCGGGGCCAATCAAAACTCTTCTATGTGGAGCAAGTGGTAAATATTGGGTCAGTGGTTTTGTACCTTCCAAACAATGTGCTATAAAAGTAGCGCCGGAAAAAGGCATAGCCAGTAATTCTTTTAAGGTAGTGGCATTATGCAATATTGGCTTATACACTTGTTTACTTTGCAACATGGCAGAAATTAAGATACTGTTCCATCTTTCTAGTTTAGCAACTGTTTTTTCAGATCGCTCGCATATTAATGGGATAATAGCGGCAACCCCAATTTCAGTTGCTTTCTCTAAAAGCCATTCTATACGAGATGGGTTTTTTACAAAAGAAATAGCCAAGGTGGTTTGTATCATTTCCGGCTCCTTATAAACAGCAGATGCTGTTTGAACCACCATTCTTTTTTTATCGGTTGTTATTATCGAAGCTTCTGCTAAATAGCCTAAGCCGTTTGTTAGCAGTATTTTCTCACCCAACTGCATACGCAATACTTGTATACAGTGTTTACTCGTTTGCTCTGAAACCGTTAGTACACTCGGTTCTTGTGGCAATATAGGTTCATAAAAAAAAGGTAGCTCCATGTTTTTTATTAGAAAGGAGATTGCTGATCTGCATCAATACCTTCATCAAAATCGCCTACATCATTCATGCGACTTCCTTTTTGGATAAAGAATTTACCGCCATCATTTGCACCACCACCTGCTGTGGGAAGATTTGGCGTAATAGGTTTCCAACTACTGCTACCGCTGTTACCGTCTTCCCATTCTTCGAAACTTTGAATATCTAAACGTGCACGCAGCTTCACTGTTTCCAAAGAACCATTTCTGTGTTTTGCAATACGAATATGTGTTTCTCCACTTGTGCTCTCCCCCATTTCATTATTCATCACTTCATAATACTCAGGGCGATAAATAAACATTACCATATCTGCATCTTGTTCAATGGCACCTGATTCGCGCAAATCACTTAACTGAGGCATCTTACTTTCCTTACGGGTTTCTACTGCCCTACTTAACTGACTTAGTGCTATGATTGGCACATTTAATTCTTTAGCCAACGCTTTTAAGTTACGAGAAATATTACTGATTTCTTGCTCACGATTACTACCTCTATCGCCACTACCACTCATCAATTGCAAGTAGTCTATTATTATCAATCCAACATTATGCTTATTTACTAAACGTCTGGCTTTTGCCCTAAATTCAAAAATATTTAATGCGGCAGTATCATCAATGAAAATGGGTGCTGTTTCTAATCTTTTAATCCCTTTACTATGTAACTGTTGGTATTCATATTCTTCCAATTTACCCCTGCTGATTTTCTCCATTTTGATTTCACTCTCAGCACTTAAAATACGTTGAACTAATTGTGAAGCACTCATTTCCAGAGAGAAAAAGCCAACCGGAACAGGCTTTGTAGGATGTAAGGCTGCATGTCGGGCAAGGTTTAAAGCGAAAGCTGTTTTACCCACCGAATGGCGTGCCGCTAAGATAATCAGATCGGTAGGTTGCCAACCGTAAGTAATTCTATCTAAACTGGCAAATCCGCTTGGCACACCGGAAATATCTTCTGTTTTCGTTCTTAACTCATCAATTCTATTGATTGTTTTCACCAATACATTCCCAATATCTTCAAAATTCTTTTTTAGATAGTTATTGGTAATATTGAACATTTTGGTTTCACTATCATCTAATAAGTCAAAAACATCGGTACTATCTTCATAAGCATCTCCAATAATTTCTCCACTGATCCTAATCAACTCTCTTTGTATAAATTTCTGCAACACTATTCGGGCATGGGCTTCAATATTAGCGGTAGATACAACCGTATTGGTAAGTTTGGTAACAGCGTATGGACCCCCCACTAGATCGAGTTGCTCCCTGAATTTCAATTCTTCTACAACAGTGAGGATATCAATAGGGATATTCTTTTGTTGCAAGCCCTGCATGGCTTTGAAAATATGTTGATGTGCTTCTACATAAAAACACTCAGGCTTAATAATTTCAGTGATAGTGTCGAAAGCACTTTTCTCCAACATAACGGCACCTAATACGGCCTCTTCCAATTCTTTTGCTTGTGGAGGAACCTTGCCATATACCATCGTGCTGAGATCTACAGAAGTACTTCTTCTCTTGCGTTCTTTATTAAGGCTGGTGATATCCATGGTACTTAAAAATCTATACGTGAGTAATGGGTCCCTTATTTCGGTGGAAGAACTCTAATGTTAAGAAATTGTTTCCTCTGAATAAGGGGAGCGAATATAAGGGCAGTAAATGGGTAGTTAAAATATTTTATCGATCTATATTATTCCACCACTCATGCACTGCTCGTTCACATTTACTCATTTACTATTCACACAATTTACCATGCTTATCCACGATTTTCAAAAGTTTTGCGCTTTTATTCCGCACAATTCACATATAGGTGTGCAGAAAGATATTTGGGCAAAAGGGGGAAGGTTAAAGGGGAAAGCTGTATAGAAGTGGATAGTGATTAGTGTAGTGTGCAGTACAGTTTACGCCCATCACTCAACTATTCACTACTCTATGTACACTACTTACTACCCACTAACCACTGTCCACTATCCTCCCTATTCCTTACCTTCGCGCAAACTAGATTATTGAAGCGATGACCATTAGTTATAACTGGCTTTCCGACTATTTACCCGAAACTATTGCACCGACACAATTAGCTAAAATACTGACTGCTATTGGGCTTGAAGTAGAGAGCCTGGAGGCTTTTGAGAAAATTAAAGGGAATCTACAAGGAGTTGTAATTGGCGAAGTACTTACCTGCGAACAACACCCCAATGCCGATAAACTAAAGATCACTACTGTTAATATTGGGGCAGCGCAACCCCTTACTATTGTTTGTGGTGCATCTAATGTAGCAGCAGGACAAAAAGTAGCCGTTGCCACCATCGGAACCACTATTTACCCTACCCATGGTGAGCCTATGACGATGAAAGCGGCTAAAATACGCGGACAAGAAAGTCAGGGCATGATCTGCGCCGAAGATGAACTCGGGCTCGGAACCAGTCACGCAGGAATTATGGTACTTCCAAATGAACTAGTTCCTGGAACCCCCGCAGCCGACTACTTCAAACCTTATAGCGATTGGATCTTTGAAATAGGCTTAACACCCAATCGAATGGATGCCATGAGTCACCTAGGTGTTGCGCGAGATGTTTGTGCCTATCTCACACACCACCAAAAAGAATCGAAGCCTCAATCCCCATTTACAAATAGTTTTAAAACTGATACAACAAAATCCCCCATTACTATAACCGTAGAAAATGCGGAAGCTTGTTTACGCTATGCAGGCATTACCATCAATAAAGTAAAAGTAGCTGCTTCCCCGGAATGGTTGGTGAATAAGCTTACTGCCATTGGATTACGGAGCATTAATAATATCTGTC
>CABHOW010000078.1 GCA_902168225.1 uncultured Flavihumibacter sp.
CCTATACCCTATACCCTATACCCTATCCCCTAAACCTCTCATCCCTAAAAATTTACCGCCCATGTTAAAAACATGTACCTTGTTAAACATAGTACATAGGTTTGTTCTGTAATTAGTAAAAACAAGAACTATAAAATATAAGAAATCATGAAAAAGACCTTTAAAACACTTATTTTGTTCAGCTTTTTAGTCATTTCGATGGCTGCAACGGCTCAACAAACCGGCAATGATATTATTTCCGGTAAAATTAACGGGGTAGGTAAACCGATCGAAGCTGCATTAGTAAGCTTATTAAATGCCAAAGATTCATCGCTGGTAAAAACAACCATCACCGACAAAAACGGAAATTTTGGATTCAATCCCACCAAAAACGGGTCCTATATCTTATCGGCAAGTTTTGTAGGGTATACAAAAACCTATTCACCGGTACTCACATTTAATGGCAACCTAGTTCCACCTTACAGCCTAAACCTTACCCCTTTAAGTAACGATTTAGCTGGCGTAAGTGTTACTTCTAAAAAGCCTTTAATTGAAGTTCAGCCCGATAAAATGGTGGTAAATGTAGAAGCTTCTCCCACCAATGTGGGAGCAACTGCTTTAGAAGTGTTAGAAAAATCGCCCGGGATTTCTGTAGACAAGGATGGTAATATTAGTTTGAAAGGAAAAGAGGGAGTAATGATATATATGGACGGAAGACCTACCTATTTATCCGGACAAGATCTCGCAAATCTTCTTCGCAATATGCAGAGTAGTCAGCTGGATCAAATAGAAATTATGACCAACCCGCCGGCAAAGTATGATGCTGCCGGTAATGCAGGGATCATCAATATTAAAACCAAGAAAACAAAAATATTCGGATTGAATGGTTCAGTAAGTGCCGGGGTAGGACAAGGTGTGTACAATCGTACCAATCAAAATGCAACGATTAATTATCGGAAGAATAAAGTGAATGTTTTTGGAAATATAAGTCATAATCAAAACACAGCATTCCAAAATATTAGTATCGATAGGAGATTTATTGATAATAGTTCAAAACAAATAACATCTTTTTTTGAACAAGTGAATGATTCAAAGAGAACGAATGATAACTACAGTGCTAAAGCGGGTTTGGATTATTTTGCTTCTCAAAAAACAACACTTGGATTAGTAGCCAATGGCTTCAATAATAGTCATGATGATATTACGCCCGGGGATATCAATATTTTTGATAATGCGCATACGAAACTAAGTAATACACAGGCTTTATCGAAAAGTAAGGATACGTGGACGAGCTATGGAGTAAATGCTTATCTGCGTCATGTTTTTGATTCAACAGGAAAAGAATTGAATATTGATATCGATAACCTTCGATATGATCGTTCCAATAGCGTTGGCGTATATAATCAGTATTATACAGCCTCCGGAATGCCCGGCGCGAAAGGAGATACATTATTAGGAAGCTTACCGCAAATTATTGATATCTATAGTTTTAAAGCAGATTATATCCACCCGCTTAAAAAGGGAGCTAAATTGGAAGCAGGTATAAAATCGAGCTTTGTAAATACAGATGCGAATGCCATTTATGATTCCGTAACCTATGGTAAAACTGTGCGGGATCTGAATAGAAGTAACCATTTTCAATATAAAGAAAATGTGAATGCTGCCTATATCAATTTTTCAAAACCATTAAGCACAAAGCTGAGTATGCAACTAGGTTTACGTGCAGAACATACACATGCAATGGGTAATCAAATTACTACTAATATCCAGTTCGATAGAAACTATGTACAACTTTTCCCTACAGCCTATTTTCAGTATACCATCAATAAAAACAATAATGTAGGTGTTAATTATGGCAGGAGAATTCGCAGACCCGATTATGAAAGCTTAAATCCATTTGTTGAATTTTTAGATCGATATACCTATGAGCAAGGTAATCCTTTACTACGCCCACAAATTTCTGATAACATTGAGCTTACGCATACATTTAAAGGATTCTTAAGTACAACACTAAATTATTCTCAAACCAATGATATTATTCAGCAGGTATTGATTCAAGATAACAGTAATAATACCACTTTTATTAAACAAGATAATATCGCTTCTCAGCGTCAGGTAGGCTTATCTGTGAATGCCTATAATCAGTATACTAAATGGTGGAGTGGTAATATTTATGTAAATGCTTTCTACAACAAGTTTAATGGCTTGATTAATAATGCACCTGTAACATTAGATGCAACAAGTGTAATGGCCAATATTAGTCAACAATTCAAATTCAAAAAGGGTTGGAGTGCAGAGCTAAGTGGTTTTGCCAGAACAAGAGCTTTAGAAAGTATTTTTAATATCGGGGCATTTGGTGTGATGAATGTGGGGGTTGGTAAGCAGGTAATGCATAATAAAGGAAGTATCCGTTTAAATGTACGTGATATTTTATGGTCACAAAAAATAAGCGGTTATACAAAGTATGATAATGTAGATGCTAATTTCCGTCAGGTTCAAGATAGTAGAGTGGTAAACCTCAGTTTCACTTATCGTTTCAGTAAGGGTAAAGCAAGCACACAGCAACGGCAGAGAAGCGGAGCCGAGGACGAGAAGAGTAGGGTTGGTGGAGCTAATAATTAATTCGTATTTCTCATGTTCAATATATATCTGCCCCGGTTTCTACCGGGGCTTATTTTTTATTATTTTTGCCTGTCACCCTGTCCGCTGCGGCGGAGTCGAAGGGAACCCGTAACCCGAATCTCATAACCCGAAACTTAACGCTCATGCCCTCCTTCGATATTGCTTCTTCCGTAGATCTTCAAGTATTAGATAATGCTATCAATACCGTAAAAAAAGAAATTGCGGGTAGATACGATTTTAGAGACAGTCATGTTTTAATTGAACTCAATAAAAAGGATTTTATAGTAAAGTTGGAAGTAGATTCTGATATGCAAATGAAGCAGTTGATAGATGTATTGATCAGCAGGTCTATGAAACAGGGAATAGCAGGTAATGCTTTTGATTTTAGTAAAGATGCTTACCCTAGCGGAAAAATTGTTCGGAAAGAAGTGCCTGTAAAAAATGGCTTGAAACAAGACGATGCCAAGAAAATCGTGAAAATGATCAAAGACAGTGGATTGAAAGTTCAACCTGCTATTATGGACGATATCATACGGGTTACAGCTAAGAAAATCGATGATTTACAAGAAGTTATAACAAAATGTAAGGCTACTGATTTTGGCGTTCCTCTGCAGTTTGTAAACATGAAAAGCTAGTATACAGTCTATTTTTTGGGTATAATCCCTGTTTTAATATATCTTTACCGCCCATTAATAATCGTACGGCCAAATCCGTACCACCTAAAATCAAAAAAAATGAAACAAGGTATCCATCCCGAAAGCTATCGTTTTGTAGTTTTCAAGGACATGAGTAACGGAGAAGCTTTTCTTAGTAAATCTACCGCTAACACTAGAGAAACTATTCAGTGGGAAGATGGTAAAGAATATCCATTAGTAAAATTGGAGATTTCTAATACTTCTCACCCTTTCTACACCGGTAAAAATGTATTGGTTGATACAGCCGGAAGAATTGATAAGTTCAAGAAGCGTTACGAAAAGAAGAAATAATACAAACACAAAGAAATTATCCCTCCGCAACCCGGGGGGATTTTTTAATTTTACAACATGCACTTAGATATACTTGCTTTTGGCGTTCACCCCGATGATGTTGAATTAGGTTGTGGGGGTACTATTTTAGCTGCTTTAGCAGAAGGAAAGAAGGTTGGTATCATTGATTTAACAAGAGGGGAACTAGGTACAAGAGGAACTGCGGAAACCAGAGACGCTGAGGCAGCCGAGGCAGCTCGCACTTTAGGGGTACAGCATCGCGAAAATTTAAGAATGGCAGATGGCTTTTTTCAAAATGATGAAACCCATCAACGCAAAGTAATTGAAGTGATCCGAAGGTTCACACCAAATATCATTTTAATCAATGCTCCCGAAGATCGTCATCCTGATCACGGACGTAGTGCTAAGTTGGTTTCCGATGCTGCTTTTTTATCAGGCTTGCGTAAGATTGAAACCATTGATCATGAAGGTACCTCGCAAGCTGCATGGCGTCCTTCTTATGTGTTTCATTATATCCAAGACCGATTTATTCAACCTTCATTTGTAGTTGATATTTCCGCCCATATCGAAAAGAAAATGGAAGCGGTGCAAGCTTATGGTACACAGTTTCACAATACCGGTTTAAGCGAACCACAAACCTATATTTCATCCCCTCAGTTTTTAGATACTGTGCGTGGCCGGGCGATGATGCTTGGAAAAAGAATAGGCGTGAATTATGCAGAAGGATATATCACAGAAAAAATAATTGGTATCAGTAGTTTTGATGCGATCATACAGCATTCAACATAGATAGGTTATAGGTAATAGGGAATAGGGTATCGTAAAAAAAATTGAGATATGCAGATTGTAAAAACAGGATTAGTACAAATGAGTTGCACCGCTTCGAAAGAAGAGAATATGGCAAAAGCTATCAAAGGGATCAGAGAAGCCGCAGCCAAAGGCGCTCAGATTGTATGTTTGCAAGAGTTATTCACTTCTCTCTATTTCTGCGATGTGGAAGATTATGAGAACTTTAAGTTAGCAGAATCAATTCCCGGGGAATCTACCGACTCATTAAGTAAAATAGCATCAGAACTAGGTGTAGTTATCATTGCCTCACTATTCGAAAAAAGAACCCAGGGATTATATCATAATACTACTGCTGTTATTGATGCAGATGGAGCTTATCTTGGTAAGTATCGCAAAATGCATATACCTGATGATCCGGCTTATTATGAGAAATTTTATTTTACGCCCGGTGATTTAGGATATAAAGTATTCAAAACAAAATTTGCAACCATAGGGGTATTGATTTGCTGGGATCAGTGGTATCCGGAAGCAGCACGTATCACATCATTGATGGGTGCAGAAATTTTATTTTATCCAACAGCAATCGGATGGGCTACTTCGCAAGATGAAGCTACCAATACAGAACAATACAATGCATGGCAAACCATACAAAGAAGTCATGCTGTTGCGAATGGGGTACATGTAGTAAGTGTAAACAGGGTTGGCTTTGAACAAAATGGTGCGATGAAATTCTGGGGTGGATCTTTTGTGTCAAATCCTTTTGGAACCCTTTTATATAAAGCTTCTCATGAAGAAGAAGAAGTAACTGTAGTAGATATTGATCTAACTAAAACTGATAGATATCGCACGCATTGGCCTTTCTTACGCGATCGAAGAATAGATTCTTATGAGCCGATCACTAAAAGATATATTGATAAGGAGGAATAGTCCGGAACTGGCTAACCGTCCTCTCTTTGTATCTTTGTAATAGTTATAAGGATATAAATATGCAACTACATAAATACTTCTCTCCCGACTCTCGGACTCCCGGACTTTCCTCTGGACTTCCTTCTGAAAAAGGCTACTTCTTCCCCGCAGAATTTGCCCCACACGAAGCTACTTGGTTGAGTTGGCCACATAAAGAAGCAAGTTGGCCGGGAAAGATTGATACTATTTATCCTAACTATAGTTTGTTTGTAAAGTACTTGGCAAAAAGTGAAAAAGTGCGTATCAATGTAGCCAATGAGGGTATGAAAATGGTTGCACAAGCGCATTTAGATAAAGCGGGTGTAAACTTAGAACAGGTTGAGTTTTTTTTGCATCCAACTAATGATGCTTGGTGCAGAGATCATGGTCCGGCTTTTGTCATTAACCCCAATGCCACACATAAAAAAGCTATTGTAGATTGGGGGTATAATGCCTGGGGCGATAAGTATCCACCTTATGATTTGGATGATGTAATACCCACTTTAATTGGTAAACATTTCAATCTTGAAGTATATCATCCTGGTATTGTGATGGAAGGAGGTTCCGTAGAATTTAATGGAGAAGGAACAGTGCTAACATCAACTTGCTGTTTATTAAACCCTAATCGTAATCCGCACTTAAATCAACAGCAGATTGAAAAATTCTTGTGCAATTATTATGGTGTTCAACAAGTATTATGGGTAGAAGAAGGGATCGTAGGGGATGATACAGATGGACATATAGACGATACGGTTCGATTTGTAAATGCAGATACCGTACTTACGGTTGTGGAAGAAAATAAAGCGGATGAAAACTATGCTTTATTACAAAACAACCTTAAGCAATTACGATCCATGCGATTATTAAATGGCAAACAATTAAATATCATTGAATTACCCATGCCGGATGCAGTCATATATGAAGATCAACGATTGCCTGCCTCTTATGCTAATTTCTACATAGCCAATAAATATGTAATTGTACCAACTTTTCGTTCTGATAAAGACGATAAAGCATTACAAATTATTGCAGATTGGTTTAAGGATAGAGAAGTAATAGGTATCGACTCTACTGATATTATTTGGGGATTGGGAAGTTTTCATTGTTTGAGTCAGCAAGAGCCTTTGGTTTAGTGGGTAATCTGCAATCTTCAATCTACAATCTTCAATCTGTGTTTATTACTCCAGACTCCAGATTCCAGATTCTTTACCCCAAATGCCTCTTTATCTCTCTCGCCACATCCCGGTCTTTGATCGTATTACGTTTATCATGCAGTTTCTTACCTCTACCTAAACCTATTTCTACTTTTACAAAACCTTTGTCGCTGAAGAAAACTTTTAATGGCACAATGGTATAACCCTTATCTTTTAGTTTGAGTGAAAGTTTTTTCAACTCATTTTTTTTCAATAACAATTTACGATCATGAACAGCTATATGATTGTTAGAAGTACCATGTGAATATTCGGCAATATATAACCCGCGTATCCATAATTCGCCATTATCAAATAAGCAGAATGAATCAGCAAAACTCAATTTACCGGCACGAATAGATTTAACCTCCGTTCCGAGCAAAACAATACCCGCCACATATTTATCTTCTATGGCATAATTAAAATAAGCCTCTCGATTATGCATACTCAATTACGGAACAATTGCACTAATTGAGCCAATCTGTTTTTCAAATTTTTTCTATCGATAATAAAATCTAAAAAACCATGCTCTAATAAAAATTCACTACGCTGAAAACCTTCCGGTAAATCTTTCTTGATCGTTTCTTTGATTACACGAGGACCTGCAAAGCCAATAAGGGCGCCGGGTTCAGCAATATTCAAATCGCCTAACATACCAAAACTAGCGGAAATACCGCCAAATGTAGGATCAGTTAATAAAGAAATATAGGGCAACCGCGCATCACTTAATTGTGATAGCTTACCACTTGTTTTAGCTAATTGCATCAGGCTAAAAGCGCTCTCCATCATACGGGCACCACCACTCTTGCTAATCACTAAATAGGGGAGTTTGTGCTCCAAACAATAATCTACTGCACGGCTAAATTTCTCACCCATAACACTACCTAAGGAACCTCCGATAAATTCAAAATCCATACAGGCAATAACAATAGCTTCCCCGTTTACTTTCCCAACGGCTACCCGCATGGAATCTTTTAAATCAGTTTTGGCGTGGATATCATCCAATCTTTTTTGATAAGACTTTAGATCGGTAAAACCTAGTGCATCCTTACTTCTGATATTATCAAATAACTCAGTGTACTCCTTATTATCGAAAATAATATCATAGTATTCCTCGCTACCAATCCTATGGTGATGATTGCATTTCGGACAAACAAAAAGATTTTCTCTTAACTCATTAGTGGTACAAATGAAATTACATTCCGGGCATTTATTCCAAAGCCCTTCAGGCGTTTCCTTTTTATCTGCAGTTGAGGTCAATATTCCTTTTCGCTTACGGGTAAACCAGCGTGACTTGCTTACTTCTTGTTGTTGAACCTCTTCGTTACCTCCACCTGTTAAATTCGATTCTATATCTTCTTCCAGTTCTTTTTTCATATTTGCTTACACGATTGGGGGCGGAAAGATAATAAATATCCCTAAAATGAGACTTTCTATGCTAAATTGATAGACTCATCGAGGTACACATCTTGGGTTGCATTCAGTAGTTTAATGCCTTCACTCATAGGCTTTTGGAAGGCTTTTCTACCTAAAATCAAGCCCATGCCCCCTGCTCTTTTATTGATAACTGCCGTATATACTGCCTCTGCTAAATCGCTATCACCCTTGCTTTCTCCACCTGAATTAATAAGCCCGATTCTTCCATTATAACAGTTCAACACCTGATACCTGCATAAATCAATAGGATGGTCGCTGGTTAGTTTTTCATATACCAAGGGACTGGTTTTACCGTGTTTAGTTGCCAAATAGCCGCCGTTATTAGTAGGTAATTTTTGCTTAATAATATCTGCCTGAAGGGTAACGCCAAGATGATTTGCTTGTCCTGTTAAATCAGCAGCTGTATGATAGTCTACACCACCTACCTTAAATCCATTATTACGTAAATAACACCACAAAATCGTAGCCATGCCTAATTCATGTGCTATTTCAAAAGCTTCTGCAACTTCTTTTAATTGTCGCGCACTTTCAGCACTTCCCCAATAAATAGTAGCTCCAACGGCAACAGCCCCCATATTCCATGCGCTTTTAATGGTTCCGAACATAGTTTGATCGTAACGATTGGGTAAACTCAGGAACTCATTATGATTGATCTTCACAATAAAGGGGATCTTATGGGCATATTTTCTACTCATTAAACCCAACACCCCATAAGTAGAGGCAACGCCGTTACAACCGCCTTCAATAGCTAGTTTAATAATATTTTCCGGGTCAAAATATATAGGGTTTGGCGCAAAGGCAGAACCACCACTATGTTCAATTCCCTGATCTACCGGGAAGATACTGCAATGTCCTGTGCCGGCTAATCTCCCATGATTAAGGAGTGTTTGTAAACTTCTTAAAGTTTGATTATTTCTGTTACTTTGGATCCAAATATCATCTACATGATTGGGAGATGGTACATGAAGCGATGACTTAGGAATCGTAGTACATGTATGATCCAATAAGTAGCCGGCTTTATCGCCAAGCAGGTCGATGATTTGTTGATTTGGCATGGCAATCTGTTTTAATTGCCAAGATAATTAACTATTCCTATTAATACAATTCAAGTCTTCAAAAGCTACTTCTAATCGCTTAGCAAAGCTTTCTTCTCCCTTACGTAACCATACTCTTGGATCGTAGTATTTTTTATTGGGTTTATCAGCTCCCTCGGGGTTCCCTAATTGACCTTGTAAGTAGCCTTCATTCTTTTTGTAAAAATCTTTAATACCTTCCCAAAATGCCCACTGTAGATCGGTATCGATATTCATTTTAATAGCACCATAACCGATAGCTTCTCTGATCTGATGTTGAGGAGAACCGCTACCACCGTGGAATACAAAGTATACCGGCTTAGGGCCTGTTGTCAATTCTTTTTCAATATAATCCTGACTATTCTTTAAAATTTCCGGACGGAGTTCAACATTACCCGGACTGTACACACCGTGCACATTTCCAAAAGCGGCAGCAACAGTAAACAATTTACCTACTTTGCTTAGCTCAGAATATGCATAAGCAACATGTTGAGGCTGGGTATACAATTTATCATTTTCAATACCACTATTATCTACACCATCTTCTTCGCCACCGGTTACACCTAATTCAATTTCAATACTCATGCCCAACGGAGCCATTCTTTTATAGAAAGCTACGGATGTATGAATATTCTCTTCAATAGGTTCTTCCGATAAGTCTAGCATATGCGAACTAAATAGGGGTTGCCCCTTTTCTTTAAAATATTGTTCTCCTGCGTCTATTAATCCACTTATCCACGGCAACCATTTTTTAGCTGCATGGTCTGTATGTAGTACTACAGGAACGCCATAGTATTTTGCAACATTATGAATATGTAAAGCACCGGATATACCGCCTGAAATATTTCCTTGTAAAGCATCATTAGGCATACCCTTGCCGGCAATAAATTGAGCGCCTCCGTTTGAGAATTGAATAATTACAGGTGAATTTACTTTTGCGGCAGTTTCTAAAGTTGCATTAATAGTATTGGTGCCAATTGTATTTACGGCCGGTAATGCAAATTGATTGTCTTTCGCGTCATTATATAATGCTTCTAATTCTTTTCCGAATAAAACACCTGCAGAATATTTTTTCATGTTAGTTGGTGAATAAAGGCTGTTGTTTTAATATAAATTTTCGGCTCGAATATACTTGAAATTAGTATAACTGAATCCAAAAATATCATCTATAGCCTTATTCCTACTGAAGTACTGAAATAAAACCGGTCTTTTCCGTATTCACCGTTTTGCAAAACAAGATTTTGGGGAGATACAAAAGATGGATTAAAAGAGAAATTGAACTTGCCTGAAACAAGTATTAAATTTAAATTGTATTCATAAGCAAGCAGGCTAAATTGATTTACATTTTTTGTTGTAGTACGAAATGTAGTAGGGGAAACAGGTACACCAAAAATATTTTGAGAAATTTTATCTGTATAACTATTGGTAAAACGTTGTGTTCCAAAAAATACTGCAGCAACAGGGTTGATTACAAATGTGGTTTTGCCACCTAAGGGTATTAAAAACATTTTGTCGATACCGGGCGTTAATCCATAATCCGTATTGCTACTAAACTTAACATCACCGGCAATATTAAAATTAATAATATTAGTTTTAAAGCTTGTATTAATACCTGCTTGATATTGAAGTGCAGATTGAACTAATACTGATTTATCTTGATAGAGAAATCTGCTTGCGTAAATATTTCCATCGAATTTATTTTCTGTTTTAAAACGAAGGCCGGCCTCCAAACTACCACCGGTGAGGGATAGAGCAGCTTTTGCATTACCTACCCCTACTCCTGCTGCCTGTATGTATAAGCCCGATTTATGTTGATAAGATACAACAGGTATTACTACATAGCTTCCTAAACTATCTGTTCTACCTAAAAAATGGGCGAGTGATTGATAAACAATATTGGCAGAGAAAACAGATTTATCACTGTATTGCTTGCTAGTAGAATCTGTTTGTGAATACGCGTAATTCGTAAAAAGCAAGCCTGCAAGGTATAGATAAATACTTTTCATGTTTGCTGTTTTAAATTCATGCGCACACACTTAGCATGCGCGCATGAAAGGTTAGTTCAATCGAAGAAAGAATAAATAGACTAATTCTTTTTAATAGTGGCTGAGCCAGAACCGCTTACTGATCCACTGGCCTTAGGCGAGGTAGCCATATTTTTCATTTCGTGTTCTGTTTTTTTGGCCTTAGAAGCTGCTTTGCCGGGAGTTGCAGAGCGTACACCAACTTCAGACTCATTTGCACTTTTTACTGATGCTGATTTTGAATCTGTGTTTAGATCATTGGCAGATTGAGTCCGTACGTTTACTTGATTGTCTTTACGTAAATCACCGGCCGCTGTTTTAGCATCTTTTACTTCACTTTTAGCTTCCATCTTTGCTTCATCTACAACAGGTTTAGTATCCATATTTTGTGAAGCATTCACAGAAGCTCCTCCATCAACTTTTAAAGAACCCGATTCGGCCGAAACAGCTGAGGAGTTATTTACTGAGGTTTTACTGCTCGTATTTGCTGCAGCATTAGCAGCTGCTTTAGTTGCAGCTTTAGAGGCTTGAATGGTGGCGCGGGTAGCTTTAGAAGCTGCATCAGTAGCTTTACCGACTGCCTCCGTTACCTTGGCTGTGTTGGCAGTAACTTTTGTAGTGGCATTGATAGTGCTATTAACATTTAAACCTGCTTGGGCATTTGCTGTTACACCGCTAATTGCAAGTACAGCAATCGCGAAAATTTGCGTTTTCATAATTGATTTTTTTAAGGTTAAGGAATATAAAATCACCTACGAAAAAACCGTGCCAAAAAGTTTGCAGTTTTTTAAAAAGTTATCCAATTGCCTAAAAAAAACAATAATTATTTTAAGTAAACCGCCTTGAAAACGGCTAAGGGAGACATTTTTGCCCTATTCAATTGTAGTGTATCACCTTTAATAAAGTAGCTATCAGCTTTTGATAAAGCTTTCAAAAAAGCAGCTTCTGTACCGTCATCATGTATACAAGCCATTAGGGTGCTTGCCATTTGCGAGAATTGAATACGTCCCCCTTCTTTTAATGCATAACTACCCATGAAACTATTGCAACCCCCACTACCATTTACTTTATTTCCCTCCTTCTTTAAAATGATATGAGGCTCTTTTCCCTTTGCACTAACCGTTATCGGCTTACCATTGAGTTGAATGAGCTTCCAATACTTTTCTGTAATACCCTTATCAGTTATAATGCCCCTTTGGGTTCCTTGTCCGTAAGTAATACTTATAAGCATAATGAATAATAAAAAATACTTTATCATATGTATAAATTTAAAATGGTAATATTCTTATCGATTGATTATTTCAAAGTTTGCATTAATTTTTTCTTCTTTACTTTCAATCCATTCGGTTCAATCCATATTTCATCATTTTCCGATTCCACATATCTTATCACTTCTTTATTTTTTATCTTGACCCTGTACTGAATGATAACTTTATTTTCCTCAATTAAAAAACGCAGGTATTCGTAATTAGTGTAAAATGAGGCAGTAGTAGGAGGGAGATAACAATTATTAATAATCAGGGATTCCGCAGTTTTATCGCCTTTAAAATATTTTTGAATGATTGCTTTATGTGCGTCTGAGCCTTGATTTCCTAAGCCTAAAGCTGTTGTTAGATCACATGTAATACCATCGCAATTCGATCCTGCTAATGCTGCATAATAAGCAACGATTGCTTTCATGGGCTCACTGAAATTTTTGATAGCTGCTTTATTAATATTGCTAGTAGTTGATTTATTTGACACTTCAATAATATCTACTGAAACCACTTGTGATCTAACAAAAAGGGTAGACAATAAGCCTAGTATTACAAACTGCTTTCGCATTCCGGTTTTTACTAAAGATAAAAATTACTAGTGGTTTCCATAATTTTTTTCTCCTGCAGTTACCGCTATCGGAAGTATATTTTGTGCCGGTGGGAGTGGACAAGTAGCATAAGGAGTAAATACGCAAGGTGGGTTATATGCTTTATTAAAGTCTACATAGAAAGAATCTGACAATTGATTTTTCGGAATGGAAATAAATCTTCCGCCATGATAGGTTGTTTTGCCGGTAGTTTTATCTCCAAATACAATTAATACATCATTACCTTCATCAATAGCATCTAATGTATAGCGTACATTATTTATAGTAAATGCAATTTTCCCACCATAAGGTGTTTCATTGGTTTGACCTAATACATTGGTTATAGCGATACTTGTTAAGGGATTATTTTTTATCAGGCTGGCAGCCACTCGCCAATTACTATCCGTAGGAAATCTTTCGATCCCCTTGAAGTTGCTTACATTACTGCTGGTAAGGTCTCTTAAGCGTATTCCTAATTTATCTCCTCTTTTGATGATACTGAATCTTAAACTACCATATGCGATCACAGGAGCAGCAATTTGTTTGCCAAAAATGAGTGTTGAATCTGAAACCTTTTTCCCATCAATCATAAAGTCCACCGATTTTTCAGGTATCAGATAAACTGTATTATTGTTTCTGTATATTTTCCCTGCAACTGCCGGAATTTTACCTTGCGGAAACTGAAAATTATTTTTACTATCCGATCCGAAAGTTTGCTCTCCTTCTTCTATCCAAAATAATCCTGCTAAATTAAGCCAACCATTTTCTGCTTTTAAATTGGTTTGTCTTTTGGATTTCCAATCTTCTATTTCCTTGGCATATTCATTTTTCACTTGTGCAACAGTAAAACCTATTTGTAGTGAAAAAATAATTGTGAGTGTGGCAATAATAATTTTTCTTGTGCTCATAGTCATATTTAGTCTATTAATTTTATAGACAAATATATGCTAAAAAAGAAACTTTAAATCGTCGGTAATGGGATTAATTCAATTGTAAAGCCGGCCAGCGATAGTGCTGACCATCATACACGAATAATTCTTCAATAGTGTAGTTCCAATACTTGTATAAAGGAGATTTTGAAAGATGTGCATCTGCTATCTCTTTACTGGCCGTATTCATGGTAATCCAGCATGTTTGACTTTCCATGCTTACCGCATAGCTATCAATGATTGCCTTATTAATTAAATGATTGATGTATGTACGATGGGAGGGAATGAGTGTCATAAACTGTTCATCCATTGTGAACTTTATTATAGCCTGAAATTTTTTCATATTGAAAGAATAAAATTGTATATAATCAACATTTATGCTGGAAAAAAAATCTGACAAACTTACTCCTGTTTTTGCCCTTTTGTCTGCAAGAACCTATATTTATCTTTAAATATAGATAATGGTAAAAACCATAACGCTGCTCTTATTCTCAAATATATTTATGACCATTGCTTGGTATGGTAACTTGAAAGATAGGGGCATTCCTTTATGGAAAGCGATCTTAATTAGCTGGGGTATTGCTTTCTTTGAATATTGTTTGATGGTTCCGGCAAATAGAATAGGGTATACGAACGGCGTAAACGCCTTTCAGTTGAAAATACTTCAAGAAGTTATTACGCTTTTGGTATTTACTGTATTTGCGGTAGCGTATTTAAAGGAACCCTTTCATTATAAATACCTGCTTAGTTTTATTTGTATGCTGGCAGCCGTGTATTTTGCTTTTAAAAAATAAGGGAGACTTATTGCTAAGTACTCCCATTTGTATCCCCCTGATGCTGACTTTTATTTTCCTTGTAGTAGTAAGACTCATCGTAATCCCAATGGTTTAATGATGTGTATAACTAAAAATAAATATCTTCTATTAGCATGATTTCTTTTACCCTTACACCCTGTAATTGAATGGCTATGGCATCAAATTGAATATATTTCCATCTTTGATGCCTAAACTGATAGGCCATGGCAGCATTTTTGAGATGTTGCATTTTTTCTTTGCTAATACCCTCTTCGGGATACCCATAGTGGGTATTCGTTCTGGTTTTCACTTCTATAAAATGCAGAATGGTTCCTTTGGAAGCAATAATATCGACTTCCCAATGCTTATGTCGCCAGTTCCTTTCCTGAATGGCATACCCTTTTTGGATCAGGAAATCAGTTGCAATATTTTCTCCTTTTTTGCCGGTTTCTAAGTTTTGAGATAACATTTTATTTTTTTTTGAACAAGATATTAGGAAGAGATTCGTTATTAACCAGAATAAATACCTGATTTTAATGTTGAAAGAACGGTTTTTTAAGATACGCGGAGTAGTACAGCATTATGCCTGGGGTGGCACCACTTTTATACCTGCATTAGTGGGTATTTCCAATGAAGAACAAAAACCTTGTGCGGAATATTGGATGGGCGCACATGCCTCTGCACCCAGTATGTTGCAATTGAATGGTGAAACTATAGGATTGAATACATTAATCGAAGCGTATCCTCAGGAAGTACTTACCGGTGCAGTAGTTGATAAATTTGGCGAATTGCCTTACCTATTCAAAGTATTGGATGTTCGTGAAATGCTATCCATTCAGGTACACCCCACTAAGGAAGAGGCAGAAAAGGGTTTTGATCGGGAGAATGAAGCGGGCATTCCTCTCCATGCTCCCAATCGTAATTATAAGGATCGCAATCATAAACCGGAAGTAATGGTTGCTTTAAGTGAGTTTTGGTTACTACATGGGTTCAAATCAAAATTGGCCATCGAGCAAACCTTAGAGAATATTCCGGAATTCAATATTTTCTCAACCTTATTTAAAAAAGAAGGCATTCGCTCTCTCTACCAATTAGTGATGGAAATGGATCAGGCGGCTGTCAATACCATCCTTACTTCGGTTGTAAAAAGAGAGATACGCGCAAAGCAAAATGGAGAAATTACCAAGGAAGATCCAGGCTGGTGGGCTGCTAAAGCTTATGAAGAAGCAGGTATTAAGGGAGATATCGATCGGGGAATTTTCTCTATTTATTTTTTCAATATCGTTCGGGTTCAACCCGGGGAAGCTATTTTCCAGAAAGCAGGGGTACCCCATGCCTACTTAGAGGGGCAAAATATTGAACTTATGGCTAATAGCGATAATGTTTTAAGAGGGGGGTTAACACCTAAACATGTGGATGTGCCTGAACTGATGAAACATACATTATTTGAAGAAGTGATCCCTGAAATCATGACAGGTAATGCTGCAAGGGAAGGAGAGCTGATATATCCTTGTCCGGTTCCCGATTTTGGTATCGGCAAAATTGAATTGGTACCCGGAGGAACTTATAGTGCCGTTGCCAACTCTCCGGAAATAATAATTGTAACGGAAGGAGGGGCACTTGTGAATAATACCATGGTATTAAAAAGGGGAGAGGTGGTTGCGATTTTACCCGGACTAGAATACCATATCCAAGCCTCCGGAAATGCGGTTTTGTTTAAAGCTTTTGTGCCCGTTTAGCCCATTATTCACAAACTGGGTAAAAACGAAACTTATGGAATAGCTTTTACACTTATTTTTGTGACGAAACAAAGAATAATGAAAATAAATAAGAATCTTCTTTTTGCTGCTGTAATAATGATTTTAGCAACTGCGCTATACCGTATTTTCCCTCGTCGTCCGGCCGGATTTGCCCCTCAAATTGCTGTAGCATTATTTGCCGGTTCTTTATGTGTAAATAATAAGAAGTGGGCCTTTTTATTGCCTTTGTTATCGATGTTAATTTCAGACAGCTTATATGAATTGTTATATATTAACGGACTAACAGATATACGAGGTTTTTATAAAGGTCAGTGGATAAATTATCTGCTCATTTTAAGTACTACCTGTTTTGGATTCTTTGCTCGTGCCAACAAACCATTATCTGTTATTGGTGCCGCTTTAAGTGCGCCCACTTTCTATTTTTTGGTGTCTAATTTTATGGTGTGGATGGGTAATGGTGGATTAAAGCGCCCTAAAACATTTGATGGCTTGATACTATGTTATAACGATGCCCTTCCCTTCTACAGAAATAGTTTATTGGCATCATTGGTATTTACCGCCCTTTTCTTTGGTACATATGTATGGGCTAAGAAGAGCCAATTATTAGAGCAGGCTTAATTTAGAGAAGCAATAGTTTTCGTGGGTCCAAGTATCTATAATACCTACTTTTATGGGGGTTGAAAATAATGGACAATCAGTAACTAAAGTGTGGAATTCGCCGTTCTCCCCACAAGGGTCAATATTTTGTTCAACCAACTGGTAAACAAAATTTTCACTCAATATTGTTCCGCAGGTTTTCTCTCCTAAGTCATTATTACAACTAATGATCATGGTTTCAATACCTGCTGAGAGCATCTCTTTTACTAAAGCTAATCTATGTTGTTGCCATAAGGGTAAATAGGCTTCTAAGCCCGCTTTTGCGCATACTTTTTCTTCCCAATCTCTATGTGGCTGCAGGTCGATGTCGCCGAAAACAGCATGTGATAAATTGTATAAGTTTTTTAATGTTATCAATGCATTGGTAAATTTTTCTTCATAATCATTCCAACTACTGGCAACCGTATATAGCGGAATACCCATTGCATCGGCCTGTGCTTGCAGGATATTTTTGGGGATACCATGGCTGCGTGAAATTTTTCCCTCCTCATTCAACACATTCAATAATACTTTGGGTGTATAGCCCATTAGTTTGGCTTGCATAAGCGCATAACAACTATCTTTCCCTCCACTCCAGCTACAAACTAAATTTTTATTTTCAGGATCCATTATTGGTGTATTTCATTTTCGTAAATAGTATCAATTAATAGGTTGTTTCCATCTGCTGCTGTGGTAGCTAATTCATCACAACGATTATTTAGCGCATTATTGGCATGGCCTTTTACCCATACAAATTGAATACTAAACTGCTTGGATAGCATATAATATTGCTCCCATAAATCCCTGTTTTTTTTGCCGCCTTTAAAGTCTGTTTTGATCCAATTATCTAACCATTTTTTCTGCACACTATCTACAATATATTTACTGTCTGTATATATTGTTACCGGGATATTTTTTTTTGTGAGTGATTGTAAGGCAACAATTACGGCTAAAAGCTCCATTCTGTTATTAGTTGTTAATCGATATCCTGCAGCCATTTCTTTTCGCTTATTTCCCCATACTAATATGATACCATAACCACCGGGCCCGGGGTTACCACGCGAAGCACCATCGGTGTAAATAAGTAAAGGATGTGAACTCATGGTGCGAATTTACACCTGAAATACTCCTGTTGCGAATTTCTCTATATCCGGATTATGATTGGCAGCTGAAATACCTTCTGAAATAACTTTTCTCGTGTCTATCGGATCTATAATATCATCTACCCACAATCTTGCTGCAGCATAGTATGGAGTTGTTTGTTTATTGTATCGATCTTTAATGGTATCTAATAGTTTGTTTTCTTCTTCAACGGAAACCTCTTTGCCTTTTGTTTTCATGGTTGCCACCTGAATTTGTGCTAATGTTTTTGCTGCCTGATCACCACCCATTACTGCAATTTTTGCGGAAGGCCATGCATAAATAAATCGAGGATCATATGCTTTGCCACACATAGCATAATTACCGGCACCATAGCTATTACCAATAATAATGGTGATTTTAGGAACTACTGAATTAGCTACTGCATTCACTAGTTTGGCGCCATCTTTAATAATGCCACTATGTTCACTTCTACTGCCTACCATAAAACCTGTAACATCTTGTAAGAATACAAGTGGAATTTTTTTCTGGTTACAATTCATGATAAACCTTGCAGCTTTATCGGCACTATCATTATAAATAACGCCACCGATCTGCATTTCTCCTTTCTTGGTTTTGGCAATTAATCGCTGATTAGCCACAATACCAACTGCCCAACCATCAATTCTCGCGTAACCACATAAAATGGTTTTTCCATAATCTTGTTTAAACTGATCAAACTCACTATTATCTACGATGCGTTCAATAATCTCTAGCATATCATAAGGTTTCACATTGCCCTTTGGAATGATACTATAGATCTCAGTAGGGTCTTTTAAAGGTGAAGCAGATGGTATTCTGTTGAATCCTGCTTTGGGAGTGTTTCCTATATTACTAATGATTTTTTTTATATGATTCAAACAGTCATGTTCTGTTTTAAACTTATAATCCGCAATACCACTTAGCTCTGTATGCGTAACAGCACCCCCAAGCGTTTCATTATCTATATCTTCTCCAATTGCCGCTTTAACTAAATAAGCACCCGCTAAGAAAATACTACCATTTCCTTCTACCATCAAAGTTTCATCACTCATAATGGGTAAATAAGCACCCCCCGCAACGCAAGCTCCCATCACAGCAGCAATTTGTGTGATGCCCATGGCGCTCATGCGGGCATTATTTCTAAAAACGCGACCAAAATGCTCTTTATCAGGAAAAATTTCATCTTGCATGGGTAAAAAAACACCGGCACTATCCACTAAATAAATGATAGGTAATTTATTTTCCATGGCAATCTCCTGCATGCGCAGATTTTTCTTCCCTGTAATAGGAAACCAAGCTCCTGCTTTTACTGTTTGATCATTCGCTACAATAACACATTGTTTCCCACTAATATATCCTACACCGGCAACCGTACCTCCCGAAGCACAGCCACCTTCTTCTTCATACATCTGATATCCTGCAAAAGGACCTATTTCAATAAAAGGGGTATCCGGATCACACAAAAATGAAATTCTTTCACGAGCGGTAAGTTTATTTCGCTCACGCTGTTTTTCAATCGATTTTCTACCACCGCCCAGCTTTATTTTTTCAAATTGCTGGCGCATATCACTTACTAATAACTTCATCCAATCTTCCTGACTATTGGCTTCTACATTCATATACGAACAATTGTTAGTTTGCAAAGATATATATTTAGTCATGACCTACGATTTTATCATTATTGGTGCAGGCTCTGCAGGCTGCGTATTAGCTAACCGCTTATCTGAAGACGAACATCGGAGCGTATTATTAATTGAGGCAGGCGGGCCCGATACAAAACCGGAAATTCATATTCCCGGTGCTTATAGTAAACTCAATAGAACGGAAGTAGATTGGCAGTTTTGGACGGTTCCGCAAACAGAAATTGATAATAGAAAACTGTATATACCAAGAGGTAAAACGCTGGGGGGATCTAGTTCAACCAATGCCATGGCCTATGTGCGTGGCAATAAAGCTGATTTTGATGAATGGGCAGCGCTGGGTAATTCCGGCTGGAGTTATGAAGAAGTATTACCTTATTTTAAAAAATCGGAGTACAATGAAGATTTTGGAGCCGACTTCCACGGTCAAGATGGCCCTTTAAATGTTACCCTTGCCAAGCAGCCCAGCGAATTTGCCGTATCTTTTGTGGAAGCTTGTTTTGAGAATGGGATGGAAAAAAACGGAGACTATAACGGGGCTACACAAGAAGGGGCACATCTATTACAGTTCACTATAAAAAATAATAAAAGACATAGCACGGCTACAGCTTTTTTAAAACCGGCTATGAAAAGAAAAAATCTTACTGTTAAAACAAATACACTTGTCAAAAGGATTTTAATAGAGAATGGACAAGCAGTAGGAGTGGAAGTATTAACATCCCAAAAAACCTCGGAGCGTATCAATTGCAGTAAGGAAGTTATTTTAAGTGCAGGTGCTATTCAATCGCCCCATATTTTAATGTTATCGGGTATTGGTGATCCCACCGAATTAAAAAAAGTTGGGATAGATGTGCTAGTACCCCTATCCGGAGTTGGGAAAAATTTGCAAGATCATGTGTGGAGTGGTGTAACTGCGCTAACAAATGTAGCAACTGCGAATAGTTTATTGAAGCCATTTAATATGGCCAAAGCTGCTTTACAACATATTTTATTAAAGTCCGGGCCACTCAGTAACAGTCCGCTTGAAGCCAATGCCTTTTATAGATCCGATGATAAATTGGCTCGTCCTGATCTTCAATTTCATTTTGTTCCACTTGGTATAGCGAGTGATTATTCCACTGATATTTATGATATGAAAACCTACTCAAAAATAGATGGGGTAGGTATCTTGGCTATTTTGCTGCACCCTGAAAGTAGAGGTACCATATCATTAAAAACAGCGAATTATAAAGATTCGCCGGTAATAGACCATAAAGTGCTAACTACTCAAAATGATAAAGCAACTTTATTAAAGGGTATTTACAAAGCATTAGAGATCATGGAAGAACCTGCATTAAAAAAATATATTGATGGTGATATTAGCTTACCTCCAAAACCGATAAACGATGAGTCATTATTGAGACATGTAAAAAAGAGCTTAGAAACATTATATCATCCGGTAGGTACTTGTAAAATGGGAACAGACGAATTAGCAGTTACCGACACTGATTTACGCGTTAGAAAAGTGAAGCGGTTAAGGGTAGTGGATGCCTCTGTGATGCCAACTATCACTTCCGGTAATACGAATGCTCCTACGATTATGATCGCTGAAAAAGCAGCTGATCTTATAAAAGCAACGTATAACTAAATTTTCGGTGTAAGGATTGCGCAAATAGGTTAGGTGTGTGAATTTTACACATTGTTTCATTATTTTCGCAATAATCAAAAACAGTTGCCTTGCCTACCGAAAAAAAAATACAATCATCCACCGTTTCCGCTAAGAAAGTAGCCAAAAAAACGGCTCCCAAAAAAACGGATAAGCCTTTAAAAAAAACGAGTACTCCAAAAGCAATAGCTGCAAAGAAAAATATTACCAAGAAAACCAGCTCTCTTACTATCACTTTTCAAATCCGTTTTCATACTGAATTCGGACAAGAATTGTTCGTAATGGGTAATCATCCCTTGCTCGGAGATAATGATGTGCGTAAGGCGGTTCCTCTTTCTTATTTCAATGAGGATTTTTGGTATACAACTTTGGAATGGCCTACAGTCGTACCTTCAAATCAAACTATAGTATATAACTACGTTTTAAAAAACACCGATGGGACCACTGTAATTGATTGGGGAACCGATAAACAATTCAATCTCTCAAAAAATAAACAACAATCCTATTTATTTATAGATACTTGGAATCATGCAGGATATGTAGAAAATACTTTTTATGCAGATGCATTTAAGCATGTTTTATTAAAGGCTAATAAGCCATCGTTACAGCTCATACCTCCAAAAACGGTAACACATCGTTTCAGGGTAAAAAGCCCTTTATTAGGAAAAGATCAAACGCTTTGTATCATTGGATCTTGTGAGAATTTAGGAAATTGGAATGTGAATGAGCCGGTATTATTAGATACCGTAGAGGGGGCAGATTATTATGAAGCATCAGTAAACCTAACCAAAGCTACATTTCCGGTTGCTTACAAATATGGCGTTTACAATACAGCGTCAAAATCTTTTGTAGGGTATGAAGAAGGGAATAACCGATTTATTTATGATGTTATCAGCAAAGGCAAGCAAACGATTTTGAATGATGGCTTTGCATATGTAACTCAGGTTAACTGGAAGGGTGCCGGTGTGGCTATACCTGTATTTAGTTTACGAACCGAAAAAGGGCTGGGAGTTGGTGAGTTTGCGGATATCAAGGAATTAGTTGATTGGGCCGCTGCTGTTGGATTAAAGCTAATCCAAATTTTGCCGATCAATGATACTACCGCTACGCATACCTGGAAAGATTCTTACCCTTATGCCGCTATTTCCGCCTTTGCCTTACATCCTATCTATATCAATCTGGAAGCTGTTGCAGGAAAAGATTTTGACGCGGAACTCAAGAAATTAGCCGTAGACCGTAAAAAATTAAATGCGCTAACTGTTGTAGATTATGATGCTGTTATTGAACTGAAAGAGAAATTTCTTAGAACCGTATATTCGAAAAAAGGGGATGAAGTTTTAGATTCAGATGATTTTAAAAACTATTTTGATCAAAATAAACACTGGTTAATACCCTATGCAGTATTCTGTTATTTGAGGGAAGAATACGGTACCGTAGATTTTAATAAGTGGCCGGCGTATAAAAAATTCAATGCAAAAGAAATTGCTAAACTGGCTGATGTAAAATCTAAAGCATATACGAATATTGCTTTCCATTATTTTGTGCAATATCATTTACATCTTCAATTAAAAGAAGCTACTCAGTATGCACACAGTAAAGGCATAATCGTGAAAGGGGATGTGGCTATCGGTGTTTACCGTTATGGTGTAGATACCTGGCAGCAACCTGAGCTATACCATATGGATTTTCAGGCAGGTGCCCCGCCGGATGATTTTGCCATCAAAGGGCAAAACTGGGGTTTCCCAACATACAACTGGAAACGTATGCAAGAAGATGACTTCACTTGGTGGAAGCAACGGTTTGCGCAAATGAGTTATTATTTTGATGCATTTCGGATCGATCATATTCTTGGTTTTTTCAGAATTTGGAGTATTCCTTTAGATGCCGTTGAAGGCATAATGGGACATTTTGTTCCCGCTTTACCTGTACATATACATGAGTTCAATCAACAACATATCTGGTTTGATTATGGACGTTACACAAAGCCCTATATTACGGATCAGGTACTTTGGAATATTTTTGGGTATGATAACGAATTGGTAAAAGGCTTGTTTCTGGATAAAGCTGAAAATGATACTTATACATTGAGAAAAACTTTTGATACCCAGCGTAAAGTAGAAGAGCATTTCGCCACCTTAGAGCAAGACGATCATCATATAAAGATTAAAAAAGGGTTGTTCGATCTTATCAGTAATGTTATACTGTTTGATGTTAATGGAGATGGACAATCTTTTCATTTCAGATTTGGGATAGAGCAAACTACTTCCTTTCAATATTTAGAATCTGGTACACAACAACAATTAAAAGAGTTGTATGTGAACTATTTCTTCCGCAGACAGGATGATTTTTGGATGAAAGAAGCATTGCAAAAATTACCTGCACTTAAGCGCGTCACAAATATGATTGTATGTGGAGAAGATCTGGGATTGGTACCTGCCTGTGTTCCTGATGTGATGAAACAACTAGGGTTACTCAGCTTAGAAATTCAACGGATGCCCAAAGATGCAACGCGTGAATTCTTCCATCCGAATGATGCTCCGTATATGAGCGTGGTAACACCTTCTACTCATGATATGAGTACGATAAGAGGGTGGTGGGAAGAAGATAAAGCCAAAATACAACGGTTTTATAATAATGAACTGGGTCAGTGGGGTGATGCTCCATTTTACTGTGAAGCTTGGATCAATAAAGCAATTGTAGTGCAACATTTATATTCGCCTGCTATGTGGAGTATTTTCCAACTACAAGATCTTATGGGTACACATGAGGAAGTGAGAAGAGAAAACCCCGATGAGGAACGAATTAATGTTCCTGCCAATCCCAATCACTATTGGCAGTATCGTATGCATAAAACAGTTGCAGCATTGATACAGGCTAAAGCCTTTAATGAAATGTTATTCGACTTCATAAAAGCATCCGGAAGATAAAATCGTTTATTTTGACAGTTCAATATACTTCTTCTAACCTGCCCTTCGAGTATCCATTTACTATCTCTAATGGCAGAACAAAAACCCATCAACCTGCATTGATTGTTCAGTTAGGATTAGGACCATTTATTGGTTATGGAGAAGCTCCGGCTATAGCCTACTACAATATTTCTGTTGAGCAAATGATTGCTGATTTAGAAGGGAAGAAAAAAATGGTGGAGAAATTTGCACTAACCGAGCCGGAAAGATATTGGCATTACCTGCATCATTTATTTCCACAAAACCCTTTTTTGGTTTGTGCATTGGATATGGCCTGTTGGGATTTATTCGGGCAAATGAAATCAAAACCACTTTATCAGCTATGGAATACGGAATGGAGAGATGATCTGCCTTTATGTGATTATACCATTGGTATTGATGATATTGATGTGATGTTGGCAAAAATGAAAGCAAAACCCTGGCCGATTTATAAGATTAAATTGGGAACCCCCAATGATATTGCCATCATTCAAGCTTTGCGGAAGCATACCAACGCTGTATTTAGAGTAGATGCCAATGCAGGGTGGGATGTAGAGGAAGCGCTTATAAAGATTCCTCAATTAGCCGATCTTGGTGTTGAATTTATTGAACAGCCGTTAGCTAAGGATAACTGGGAAGGAATGAAACAATTATTTGCAGTTTCTCCACTTCCTTTACTGGCAGATGAAAGTTGTGTGTTTGAGCAAGATGTAAAAAAATGTGTAGGTCATTTTCATGGTATCAATATTAAACTAACAAAATGCAGTGGTATTACCCCTGCTTTAAGAATGATCAAAGAAGCAAAATCACTGGGCTTAAAAGTTATGATGGGAAGTATGAATGAATCTACCATTGGTTCTGCAGCTATTGCCCATTTTCTTCCCCAGCTAGATTATGTAGATATGGATGGGCCTTTATTATTAAAAAAAGATATCGCCTCCGGTATTAAGTTCGATGCAGGCAAAGTGAGCCTAAGTGGGAAACAGGGGCTAGGAATCAGTCTTCAATAGTTGTATAACAACTTTATCTATCGGAAGACTCATCGTATCCTCGCTCAGATCTTGCCAATCAACCCACCTGAAAACTTCAGCTTCTTTTGTAGGGTCTGCTACTTGTTCAGGAGTAAAATCAAAGGGAGATATTTTGGTATGTAAACCTGAAATATCATTTGCGATCACTTCATAGTAAATGGAAATGATTTGATCTTTATTATTGAAGGCCGAAATTTGAAAAAAATCAGTAGTGTAAATATGCTTACCGATTGTTACTGTTAATCCTGTTTCTTCTTTAAACTCTCTGGCTAAACAGTCGCGCGTTCCTTCTCCTATTTCCAAACCACCTCCGGGAAGTTTTGTATAGAATTGTCCGCGTATAAACTCATCACTTACCAGTAATCTTTTCGATTCATCAAGCAAAACACCATATACCCTAACATTAAACAATGCCATACTAAAACCATTTCTTTTTTAGAAAATATCCCCCAATAATAACGGAAACTACAAGCGATAAAATAACCGGGATATAAAATGCATGATTAGAATGTTGATAAGGAATATCTACATTCATTCCATAAATGCTTGTTACTAAAATGGGTAAAGACAGAATAATAGTAATAGAAGTAAGCCTCTTCATAATATTATTCAAATTATTGCTAATAATACTGGCAAAGGCATCCATAGTACTGCTTAAAATATTGGTATAAATATTTGCCATTTCCAAAGCCTGACTGGTATCTACGATTAGGTCCTGTAAAAACTCTCTTTCTTCTTCATTTAAACCTAAGAAATTGGTTCGTTCCATTTTCATCATCAACATTTCATTACTGCGGAGTGCCGTTACAAAATAAACCAAACTCTTTTGAACACGCATGAGTTTTAATAGATCAACATTACTATTGCTATCATATAAGCTTTGTTCATATTGATTACGACTATGGTTAATTTCCTTCAGGTATTCCAAAAAAGTTTGTACTACTTTTTCAAATACTTTCAGCACCATCATATTTCGTTTATCAGGGTGTCTTTTCTGGAAAGTATTCAGAAATTTTTTTATTGCACCATTATCAAATGAATTTACCGTAACAATTTGGTTATGCGTTAAGATAATACAAATCGGTATGGTGATATAAAAGGCATCGCTATCATTGAACGAGTTGTTTTCAGTTGGGGTTTTGATGATTACAATTTTTACATTATCATCTACTTCATAACGTGGCCGTTCATCAATATCTAATGAATCTCTCAAGAATTCGATAGGTATTTCCAAAGATTTGCTTAATTCAATGAACTCTTCTTCTTTAAATGGGGGAACTAAGTTTACCCAAGTACCTATTTCTGCTTTGTCTATTTCTTTTGTTTGGCCTTCTATATTTTTAAAATATTGGATCATGATAAGTTAATAGTCATTAATCATTTGTAGATGGGAGGTATATATTAGTTTTGAATACAAATGTGGCGGGGCCGCATAACCATATATTTTCAAACTTTTGATCGCCAACCTTATTAAATTCAACAGCTAAATGTCCGCCCTTGGTTTCAATCTCCACTCTATTGAAACCATTTTCATTATGCGCAAACACAAGTGCTGCAGCGGTAACCCCTGTACCACAACTATAGGTTTCATCTTCTACACCTCGCTCGTAGGTACGAACTATAATTTTTTTATTATCGAGTTCTACAAAATTTACGTTGATGCCCTCTTTCTCAAAATCCTTGCTATAACGAATTGCCCTACCTACTTCAAAAACATTTAGATTTTTTATATCGTGCACCTGTTTTATATAATGTGGTGATCCGGTATCTACAATCCATGCCTGGTGATCTGTTGAAATATGATCAACTGATTTCATTTTCAAATGAATCCAGTCATTTTTCCCAAAAAATGCTTTGTGTGGCCCATCTATTGCCATAAAATGATAAGTATCTGCTCTTAAACCACAGTCGTAAGCAAAACGCGTTAAGCAGCGCCCTCCGTTTCCGCACATCGTACTTTCGCTTCCATCAGCATTATAGTACTTCATCTCAAAATCATAACCCGGTAAAGTATTAAGTAGCATAAGTCCATCCGCACCAATACCAAATCTTCTATCACAGAGAAAATGAATTTCTTCTTTCTGTAGTTGAATATTGCCGGCTCGATTATCGATTATTACAAAATCGTTACCTGTACCTTGGTACTTAAATACTTCTAAATGCATGATGCAAATTAAAACGAAAAGTGGAAGGCGGCTAATTAATTACTATTATACGCAAGATTGTTTTTGCAGTACTGCAGGATAGTGTCTAAACAACATTCAAGTGTGCTTAATTCAGTAGGCTGAAAATGACCTAGCGTTTGCGACATTTTAATCTGAGTTTTAATTTCCGCATAAACACGGATAAAAAGTTCGCTGTTTCTTTTTATTTCTTTTTTGCTACTGCTATGTGCAACGGCAGATAAGCGATTGCAAACTAAAATGATAGATCTGCGAAGCTGTGAAGTGAGAACAAAACGTTGTTGAACAGGCAATTTGCAGGTCAATGAAAATACCTCCCTTGCTACTGTAATAGCATGATCATACATTAATATATCGGGACGGATTATCTCAGACATTTTGTGAAAATAGAGATTATTGTTTTGTTAACAAAAAATTATTTGATCGAACACAATATTTCTATTGTTTTTACGATGAGATTTTCTACTGCTTTTGCCCCATCTTTACTGAATTCCTGTTTTACTCTATTGGCAACTATAGCACTGAGGCTCAAGCAGTAATGGTTTAATAATTTTCCTAATCCGTATATACCGGCTGTTTCCATCTCAAAATTACTGATAATGTGATTGCCATACCGATAAGTAGTGAGATGATTAATGAGATCCGGATACTGTAAACCCAATCTTAATACCCTGCCTTGCGGGCCATAAAATCCGGGACAAGTTACCGTGATACCATGGTGAAAACCTGCCACAAAATGTTTTAATAGGGAAGGAGCGGCGGAACTTATGTAGGGGGCGGCGATATCTTTTCCCAGTCTGGTATGATCAACAAAAGCATGAACAATAGCATGCTCCTCGTCATTATTTTCCGGCTTATAAAAATGTAATAAATTATCTATGCCTAAACCATGTGTACTAGCTACAAAACTATCTACCGGTATGTTTTCCTGTAAGGAGCCTGATGTGCCAATCCTTATGATCTGTAACCTGGTAAGTTGTGGCTTGATAGTTCTTTGAGAAAAATCGATATTCACTAGTGCGTCGAGCTCATTCAGTACAATATCAATATTATCGGTTCCTATTCCGGTAGAAACCACAGATATCCTTTTTCCACCAACAGTTCCTGTATGTGTTACGAATTCCCGATGTTGTTGTTTTATCTCCACGGCATCAAAATGCTTACTCACTTCAGCAACTCTATCGGGGTCGCCAACTGTTATAATTGTTGGTGCCAGTTCTTCCGGTAAAAGGTTTAAGTGATAAACAGCACCTCTAATATTTAGAATTAATTCACTTTCTGCAATTCTATTCATATACCTGTTTGTGTTGTAAAGTTCGCTAAATTATGTTAGTTTTGCCCTCCAATTATAAGGTCCTGTGTCCGCCTAAGGCGGATAAGGCAAAACAGCAAAAGCTGTTTAAATAAATAATTAAGGTCCTGTGGCCGAGTGGCTAGGCAGAGCTCTGCAAAAGCTTCTACAGCGGTTCGAATCCGCTCGGGACCTCCATCATAAATATAAGCTGCTATAAAAGCAGCTTTTTTATTTTTATTTACAGATAAATAATAAAAGGCCTCTTTGTAATAGGATGCACTCCTATTTCTACCTGTACCTCAAAAACTTTTTCAATCAATTCAGGCAAAAGCTGTTCTTTGAGTGATTGCGTATATAGTAGCCGGTTATTTTTCATGAAATATAGTTGGTCTGCAAATTGAAGGGCAAGGTAAATATCATGCAGCACGCTAATCACGGTAACACCCCTTTCCACTAATTGTTGGGCTTGGCGCATGATCTCTTGTTGATATTGCGGATCGAGATGAGATACAGGTTCATCGAGTAGTAACAATTTTTGATCAGGTGATTCAGCTGCATTTAGCTGAACTAATACTCTCGCCAATTGTACTTTTTGGGCTTCTCCACCCGATAAGGATTGATACCAGCGATGTTGAAGAGATTGAATTTGAAGGGACTGAATAATTTGATCGATTAAATTTTCATGGTCTATTACCTCACTGTTCTTATGTGGATATCTTCCCATGTGAATGATATCAAGCACTTTCATAGGAAAAGCAATATGAATTTGTTGAGAAAGAATAGCTCTTTGTATTGCTATTTTTTCTACACTCAGGTTATTTATATCTTGTTCATTTAGATATACATTTCCGGAAGAAGGAGGAATGGATCCCGCTATTACTTGTAATAGACTAGATTTGCCGGCACCATTTGGTCCTACAATGATATGGTGTTTACCCGATTCAAAGGTTGCGGATATATCCCTTAAACGGTAATTCGTTCCCGATTGTAAACTCATATTTTGTACCACTACCATCATCAGTAAAATAATTGTTTACGAATAAGTAGGATAAAAATAGGAGCCCCGATAATTGCTGTAACGATACCAACGGGTAACTCGGCAGGAGCCATCACTAAACGGGCTGCCAAATCGGCCAATACCATTAATATAGCCCCTCCCACAAAACAGTAGGCAATAAGCGGCCTATGCGTACCATCCGTATACTTTCGCATTAGATGCGGTATGATCAATCCCACAAAAGCAATGACTCCACACCAGGCTGTAAGTGTAGCAACCAGTAATGTATTTACTAAAAGTAAATTTCTGCGAGTAACACGAATCGATAGCCCGAGATATACGGCTTCTTTTTCGCCCAACTGTAATACGTCTAGCGTAAAAGCTTTTTTTGTAAAATAAGTCACTGCAGCGATCGCTATCATAACACTTATGCCTACCTGTAGCCAATTAGCCCCGCTAAACCCTCCCAGGTTCCAAAAAGTAATGCTTCTGGCTTGAGGATCACGGGCTATATAGCTTAAAAAACCGATACCACTAAAAGCCATGGCATTAACAGCAACGCCTACCAATAAAAGCGTGGTAGCTTGTACATATCCATTTACCCCCGACATTTTATACACTAATAAAGTAGCAGCTAAGGCTCCCGCAAAAGCCATTGCCGGTAATAGAAAATGAATAGAAAATAAGGGTACCAACCCCGGTAATAGGGGGGTAAAAACAAATACCAATGAGGCTCCCAAAGCTGCGCCGGCACTGGTTCCGGTTAAGCCGGCTTCAACAATAGGATTACGCGTAATGGCTTGCATGATCAATCCTGAAACAGCTAAACTTCCTCCGGTAATAGCACTCAGCAAAACACGTGGAAAACGAAGACTAAAAAAAACTTGTTGAGCAATATTCCCTTGCTCATGATGTAAAATGCCATTACGTAATCCATAGTACATATCTGAACCCTCAATAGGAATTGCACCTAAAGCCGCTCCTGCTATTATAGATGCCATTAAAAGCAGGCACAAACCAACAAATAGATGTTTGCTATTTGGTTTCATTTGATTGGCCATGAATTATCGCAATTAGCTTTTGTATTGATTTACCGGAGCGTGGACCAAAATAAACCAAATCATGTTCTTCGAATCGGAAAATTTTGTTTGTTTTAGCAGCTTTGGTAAGCGCAACGCCGGGTATTGTTTTGAATGCTTCTACACTTCCCATTTTATCAAAACCAAGATCAGTAGCAATAATAATATCAGGATTTGCAGCTGCAACGGCTTCGCCACTTAACTGTCTGGCTCCTTTGCCATCGTATAAAGCAATCTTACCACCCGCTAATTGGATCATTTGATCAGCGGCTCCTTTTCTACCTGTCATTACAAAATAATTATTGATTACTTGTCCGAAATGAATAACCATAACTGTTGGACTATCCCTAAACTTCGAGCGCATGCCTGCTGCTGTAGCAAGGTCGCTATCTAATTGCTGAATTAATGAGTCGGCTTGTTTTTTTCTGTTGAAGTAGTTGCCTAATGAGCTCAGTAATAACTTACAGCTATCTATTGTGGAAGCAGCTCCAAATACTTTTGTGTTCAGGCCTAACTTTTTAATCTGGTCATAAATAGTGACAGGGCCAATATCATTACTGTGAATCACCAAATCGGGCTTCATGGCAGCTATACCTTCGGCATTTAATGATCGATGATAGCCCACTTTTTTCAACAGTTTAGCACTATCCGGAAAGGAGCTTGTAAGATCTGTGGCTACAATATGGCTTCCCTCTCCCAAGGCAAAAAGCATCTCTGTAAGATGTTTAGACAAAGAAACAATGCGAACATGGCTATTACTGTTATTAGCGGGTTGATTGTTACAACCCGCTAATAATATGGCCATCAAAAAAATGCTTGTTATTTTTTTTACGATTTGCATATTTTAAAATTGATATTTTAAATTAATACCCCCAAAGAAATTTGCAGTAAGTGGTGCCGGCATATAAGCATCAGGTAATTGATTAGAGAAAACCATATAAGGATATTGTTGGTTAGTGATATTGCTTACTCCCGTATAAATATGTATCCCCCAATGCCGTGCTATATTTTTCTGCCAACCGATCTTACTGTTTAGTAATTGATAAGAAGGTGTGCTGTTTAGTCCATCTGAAGTAATGGGCATGGCATCTTTATACATATAAGTGAGGTTAGCATAGAATCCTAATGCAAATTCAGCATCTATACCTGCATTCACAACCCAAGGCGATGTTCCTGTTACTGCATTACCGTCAAAATTTTGCACGGTAACACTGGTGGGAGGAGTATTCAAACGTTGAAACTGATAACCGGAATAAGTAAACTTACTATATGCTGCATTTGCAAAAGGGCGGATAGCTTTAATAATACCGATATCATTTCTTAATGCGGTATACTTTATCAGCATCTCAATACCACTATGATTTTGTTTTCCCCCGTTGGCAACATAAGTATATGCAGTAGTTGTAGTGGAGCCTGAAAGGGGAACGGCTATAGCAGTCATCTTATCATTGTATACGATGTTGAAAAAAGCTAACTCATAGAATAATCTTTCTCCTAAAACGGATCCTTTAGTACCAATTTCAATTTGATCTCCACGCTCAGGTCTTAAACCGGTGTTTAATTGACCTGTTGCAGGTATGAAGAAATAAGAACTAACCGGTGCTTTGAATCCGGCACTATAAGAAGCATATATTGATACTTTTTTGTTGATCAGTTTATTGATAGCCACTTTTGGTGCCCATAAGCCACTATACTTAGTGGTATACTTAGTAGGATTAGTAGAAGTGGCAACATAAAACTTATCGTTCAGTTCAATATTCATTTGGCTTACGCCGAAACCCGCCGTAACAGACACATCTTTGGGTAACTGTAAGGTCCATTCTGTAAATAGTGATTGGGTTCCACTGATGGTAGATTGATTACTTCGCGTGGCGCCTATGATCCAGTATGCAGCCGGATCTGTAGGATTTGCTACCATATTATAGCCAATAGTTTGAGCATATTGTTTCTGCGTTTCAATGCCTGTAATACCGGTTAAATGTACATCCTTATCAAAATTGAAATGCATATCTATAGTGCTTCTCAAGCCATAATTAATAGGATTTTTATCCGTCCATCCTGCCGCTGAACTGGAATTGGTAGTGGCACCTGTTCCAAATAAAATAGTAGTATTTGAAATTTGTTTATTGAATTGATAAGTATGGCCAAAACCGGCTCTGAAACTAATTACTTCAGAATGCCCATTTCTTTTGATATACTCCGGATTTCCTGAATAGTCTTTATTAAAATATTGTGCAATGGTAAGTTCTCCGCCACGCTCATCGTAACTATTGCTATAACCACCGTAAAAATTGACAGACTGTTTTTCATTCAGTGTTGCTTGCCACGATAAGTTTACAAACTCTTTTTTTGATGCGGTATGACTCATATAGCCATCTGCTTTTTGTTTGCCATAATTTAATAGTAGGGAAGAATTTTTTCCTGCCGTTTGAAAACTGGTAGTGAAACGTTGAAGACCATAGCTGCCAAACATCGCTTCTTGACTTAATAAAGTTTGACCTTTTTGTGGAGTACGAGTTTTTAAATTAATAGCTCCGGCAATAGCTAATCCATATAAACTACCAGCCGGTCCTTTAGTAACTTCCACATTACCAATAGAAGCGAAATCAATATCATCCATTACGGTAATTCCTTCTGCATCTGTAATGGGAATTCCGTTCAGGTAAACCTTATATCCCTGCCCGTCGAAATTACTATTCGGTCTTGTTGTGGCACCAATGCCATTATTATATCCACGGATATTGAATTGTTGTCCGGATGAAACAGCCCTTCTTTGCATCGTTACACCGGGTACATTGCTATTGATAGCATCATCAAGGAATAGACCATTACCTCTTAGCAGCTCCCTATCATTTAGCTTAGTGATAGAAATGGGCTGTGCCAAAGAAGACCTGTTACTATTGGAAGTAGCTGAAATTTCAACATCTTCTAATGAGGAAGCAGAGGGAGTCAGAGAAATTTGTTCCGGGATCTTACAATTTTTAGTACTGATTTTTCGGGTTTCGTATCCAATAAATGATACTTCGATTTCTGTAGTACTGCAATCGGTTGTAATAATCCCTTTATCATTTGTTGTTACAACGGTTTTACCGTTAAGTTTTATGGATGCACCTGCTAATGAAGTTTTTGTGCGTGCATCTGTAATAGTGATCGTTTTCGCTGATTGAGCAAAAACAAATAAGGGTATGCTCGCGATGAGCATACATACAAAATATTTTCTCATAATGTAATGCGTAAATGGTGTAAAAAATAGTATTCCTTTTACACTGTTTTCGGAGGTTGATATATTTCCTGGCTGCTGCCGGAAGCTTTGGAAACTATATTTTCTGCAGTTGTGGGGAACCAAATAAAAACTAGTTTGGGAGTGTTGATGATATCAGGTTGAATAAAAAAAGAAAATTTTGCAGATGATATTTTTTTATTTTTCCCGTATATCTCTTGGGTGTTGGCGTATGCTTTCAGCAAATTAGTTTCTTTTCCATCTTTTACAACGAAAGCATGGAGTGTGTCTTTTACTTGTTGCATGTATAAAACATCGTACCATTCGCCTTTCCAAAAGAATTCTTTATCCTTTTCTTCCCAAACAAAATCGGATACGTTTATTTTACCTTCAATGGTGGGGAAAGATATTTTTTCGATGGCAGCTGATGTTGGATGATCTTTGAGAAAAGTACCCATCTCTTTTTTTATGCTGTTAATTTCGGTTCGTAAAACAAGAAATAACCCGAACATATTCAGCAGCCATACACCTAATAAATATATTACAACTAACTTTCTCAAGCAATGAAAATAGAATTTGTTGTGTATCAAACAAAAAAATCTACTTGAATGGTTAATAACTTAAAAATCGTGACTTTTGCAATATGAAAAATTCTCAAACTATTGGGTTTGTACTCGCCATTTTATTAGTACTACTACATTTCCTTCCGCTAACCTACATTGAGAGTAAACAAATTACGGTCACCGGTTTTAGTAGCGCAGGTACCCATTATGGCAAACCCGGGATCGTAATGAGCGTTTTTGCAGGAGTTGCTGCCATATTATTTCTGATCAATAAAATATGGGCAAAACGAACCAACGTATTTATTGCCGCTTTTGCCTTAGCCTGGACGATCCGCAATTATTTTATTTTAAGTGCCTGTTTTGCAGGCGAATGCCCCCAAAAACAAGTGGGTTTATTTTTGTTATTAGGGGCATCTGCTGCTATGATGTTGATGGCTTTATTACCCAAAATTGATTTGGCAACCAAGAACTAAAGGGTCTCTAATGCTTCCTTAATGATAGTAACACATTCCTTTATTTGATCAGCTGTAATGAGGAGGGGAGGTGCGAAACGGATTTTATCCCCATGTGTTGGCTTCGCTAACAATCCCTTTTCTTTTAGGGTAATACACAAATCCCATGCAGCCTCAGGATTAGCATGATCAATAACAATGGCATTCAGTAAACCTTTTCCGCGGATAGTTTTTATATGTGGCGAATGGAGTTGCTGTAGTTCAGTTCTCAATAATTCGCCCATAACATGCGCATTTTCAGGCATTTTTTCTTCTCTTAAAACAGTTAATGCTGCTATAGCAACTGCACAGGCAAGGGGATTACCGCCATAGGTAGAACCATGTTCCCCCGGATGAATATTCATCATAATATCATCATCTGCTAACACTGCAGATACCGGTAAAACACCTCCACTTAAGGCTTTTCCGAGTATCAAAATATCCGGACGAACATTTTCATGATCACAAGCCAGCATTTTTCCGGTACGACCTAAACCGGTTTGAATTTCATCGGCAATGAATAATATATTATACTCCGTACAAAGCGCCCTCACTTTTTTAAGATAACCTTGGTCGGGAATCACAACCCCTGCCTCACCCTGAATAGGTTCAACCATAAATGCAGCAACATTTTTATCTTGAAATGCTTTTTCTAGCTCAATGGTATCATTGTAAGGTACCAATTCAAAACCGGGCATAAAAGGTCCGAATTGTTTATAGCTGCTGGGATCAGTTGAAGAGGAAATGGCTGCTAATGTTCTTCCCCAGAAATTTCCTTCAGCAAAAACGATCTTGGCCTTATTTTCTTCAACCCCTTTTTTAACATAGGCCCAACGGCGGGCGAGTTTGATAGCTGTTTCCCCGCCCTCTACGCCTGTGTTCATAGGTAACACTTTATCATACCCAAAATATTGCGTGATAAAATGAGCATATTCTCCTAACAGATTATTATGAAATGCTCTTGAAGTAAGGGTGAGTTTTTGGGCTTGTGTTGTTAGCGCCTGAATAATGCGGGGATGGCAGTGGCCTTGGTTTACCGCTGAATAGCCACTTAAAAAATCATAGTAACGGTTACCTTCTACATCCCATAAAAAAACACCTTCACCTCTTTCGAGTACAACAGGTATGGGATGATAGTTGTGCGCGCCAAATTGATCTTCTAATTGCAAATAATGGTTTGTTTTGTTAGTGTTTAGTGTATAGTGCATAGTGGTTAGTTACGAGTTACGGGATTCGAGGGGAAAGTTATAAGCTGTAAGCAATAGGGTGTAAGGAGTAAGGTGGAAGGTCCAGGATATGTTGTATAAGGGTATATACTTTAAGCTTATCGCTTAAACCTTTCGCCTTATGCCTTAAAGCTTAACCCTTGTAATGGGGGTGATCGAGAAAATCTAAATTAAAATGTAGAAAATGCATACCGTGTAACATGGTTGCAAGATACAGCTTTCCCGAAAGCGAAAAAAGGTTATTTTCATAGTTTAAAATTGCCATATGCGCTTCCTAAAAAGAGTATTTCAGAGTATTGTTGTATTGCTACTCATTTTTACTGTTTATGCTTTTATTAGCGGTAAAACCTATTTGTTTAAATCGGTTTATTATAATTTTTCAAATATTGACGACTATCAAATATTTGAGAATAATATCGTAAAGGCAGGAACTGCGAAACCTTGGACTTTTGCTGCAAATTATAATAAGATCAATTATCCCGATTCGGTAAATGCGCTTATGGAAAAACTGCAAACGGTGGGTTTATTGGTGATCCATAATAATGAAATCAGTTTTGAGAAATATTGGGATGGGTATAGTGATACTTCTCATTCAGGATCTTTTTCAATGGCTAAAAGTGTAGTAAGTATCTTAATTGGAGCAGCTATTAAAGAAGGAAAAATTAAATCGGTAGAACAGCCGGTAGGCGATTTTTTACCTGAATTTAAGGAAGGAGAAAAAGCCAATGTAAAAATTGTAGATCTGCTTACCATGAGTAGTGGTACCGATTGGAATGAATCTTATTGGAACCCGCTTTCTGTTACTGCTGAAATTTACTATGGAACCGATGCCTACAAAACTGCCACAGGTGTTAAAATGATTAAAAAACCGGGAACTTATCATTATTATAAAAGTGGCGATACACAATTACTCGGGTTGATAGTAGAAAAGGCAACAGGTAAAACGGTAAGTGATTATGCAACAGAAAAATTATGGCAACCCCTTGGCGCAAGTCATGATGCTTTTTGGAGCATAGACCACCCGGGTGGGCATGAAAAAGCGTATTGTTGTTTAAACTCAAACACGCGCGACTTTGCACGGATAGGAAAATTTATGCTCGACTCCGGAAAAATTGATGGTGTTGCAGTAATTGATAGTGCTTATTATGCAGCATCTATTAAACCTTGCGGTATCACCGATACAAAAGGCCTTTCTTGCGATTACTACGGATACCAATGGTGGATAGATCCGGAACATAAAGAGATTTTTTATGCGCGGGGTATTTTAGGGCAGTATATCATTGTAATTCCCTCTAAAAAATTAATTATCGTACGATTAGCAAAGCGAACTGCCAAAGAAAGAGTACATACAGTACCAACAGAAGTAAGATATTTAATTAATTGGGGACTTTCGATGTAGGGGTATCTGATGAATGTTTTACTTTCGCCGAAAATAAGTACGTGCGGTCTTCAGTAGCTATTGTTATTCTAAACTTTAATGGGAAAAAGCATTTAGCCGATTTTCTGCCTTCGGTATTGGCAACCAGCTATGAGAACGCAACGGTGTATGTAGCCGATAATGGGTCTACAGATGAATCAGTTGCTTTTTTATTGTCGAATTTTCCACAGGTTAAATTGATAGTAGGAGAAACTAATTTAGGTTTTGCGGGAGGCTATAACTGGGCGTTAAAAGAGATTGAAGCGGATTATTATGTATTGTTGAATTCGGATGTGGCAGTAACCAAAAATTGGGTAGAACCTATTATTGCTTTGATGGATAAGGATCCAAGAATCGGTGCTTGTCAACCTAAAATTCTTTCTCATAGCAATCCTGAATACTTCGAGTATGCCGGAGCAGCAGGAGGGTGGATAGATGCGTTAGGTTATCCTATATCGCGGGGAAGAATATTTGATGTATGTGAGAAAGATGAAGGCCAGTATGATAATGTTGCCCCAATTTTTTGGGCCACGGGTGCTGCTATGTTTGTACGTGCCAGTGTGTATCATGAATTAGAAGGGTTCGATGCCGATTTTTTTGCACATCAGGAAGAGATTGATCTATGTTGGCGGATGCAATTAAAAGGCTATACGATCATGGCTGTGCCGCAATCGGTAGTGTATCATGTAGGTGCCGGAACATTGCCGCGCGGGGGGCGGAAAGTGTATCTGAATTTCAGGAATAATTTGCGAATGCTTTGTAAAAATCTGCCTCTAACTCATTTATGGTGGAAACTACCTTTTCGGTTTTTATTGGATGCTGTTTCGGCCTGGAAAGGTTTACTTTCCGGAGATATAGCTTTTTTTACTGCCATCATGCGTGCGCATATAAGTGTATTGATATGGTTAGTAAAGGGAGCAAAAGGAGTACATGGGGTACCCGGCAACTATCTTTCTTTACAGGGCGTGTATCATGGGTCAGTGGTATGGAATTATTTTATTGAACAACGGAAAAAGTTTGCAGAAATAATTTTGTAACAGCAGTGAAAATCTAAGCAGCTTACCTTATTTTTGCAGGGCAATAACCCGCTATGTCACAGGAAACTATAGATAACGAACAAAAAGATTTTACCAAAAATTGGGTAAACTCATCTCGCTTTTTATTTTACTTAACAGTACTTTGTTTTATTGCCTTTGTAGCCGGATGTTCTTTCCGTCTTTATAATCAGCGTTATAAGGGGAAACCGGATGTGGAAGTACAATCGAGCTCTAAATACAAGCCCGAGTACAAATAATTGTAAAAAAATTTTGTCAGTAACTGGAGTTGGCTATTTTTGCAGCCCCAATTAAGTTCTTAGATAAGCGGAAGTAGCTCATTTGGTAGAGCACGACCTTGCCAAGGTCGGGGTGGCCAGTTCGAGCCTGGTCTTCCGCTCAGGGTTTCCCGCTCCAAAAGAGCGGGATTTTTTTTAAACCCGAGGAGCCCCGGTGGTGGAATTGGTAGACACGCAGGACTTAAAATCCTGTTCGCCGCAACGCGAGTAACGGTTCAACTCCGTTCCGGGGCACGAAGCCGATCAGAAATGATCGGCTTTTTTTATTGGTATAAAGTTGTAATTTCCCATAAACAAATACCATGAGAAAAAATCGATTCATTTTTTTACTATTCATTCTCTTCTCTCTAACTGTAGTTGCGCAAGATGTTACTTCTTATACTGTTAAAGAAGAAATTTATGGTAGAAAAGAAGGTGTAGCGCTTACCATGCAGGTTTTTCGTCCGAAGAAACCAAATGGTGCTGCTGTTGTTCGATTGATCTCCGGTAGTTGGTATTCTTCTATGGAAAACTGGGAGCGTTATAAACCCAATGCTTCTTTATACTTAGATAAAGGGTATACCTATTTTTTAGTGGCGCATGGTTCAAATCCCAGATATAATATTCAGGAGGCTTCTGCAGATGTAAAAAGAGCTGTACAGTATATTAGATATCATGCAAAGGATTATGGTATCGACCCTAATAAGATCGGTATCACAGGTTCTTCTGCGGGTGGACATTTAAGTTTAGTAAATGGGTTATCTGATGATGTGATAGATACAGCATCTAAAGATCCTGTTACTAAAGTTTCAGGTAGGGCCAATGTGGTAGCGGTATTTTACCCGCCTACCGATTTTATGAATTGGGGTGGTAAGGGTATATCGCCCGTTAATTATCCTAATTTTTTAGAAGCCAACGGTGTAGCGGGTGCATTCGCATTCAGGTATTATGATACTACGAAAAAGAATTATGTACTTATCACAGATTTAAAAGAACGCGTTAAAATAGCAGAATCATTATCACCGGCTAACTTAGTAACTAAAGACGATCCGCCCGTTTTTATTTGGCATGGGGATGCAGACAAAACAGTGCCTCTGCAACAATCTAAATGGTTGGAAGAAAAATATAAGGCAGCTAATCTTCCTTTTGAATTGAGAATAAAGCCGGGTGAAGATCATGGATGGAAAGGACAGATAAAAGAAGAAGCTGATTTTGTAAATTGGTTCGATAAATATTTACAGCCCAAGAAAAGTAAATAAGTAACTATTCAAAATCTATCGGCCAGTCTTTTTTTAAGTTAATGGCTTTTTTCAATACTTCTTTTTCAAGCCCTTTCTTATAGGCTTCTACTTTTTTGCCGACAGTAATATTGGCACTTCCAATTATTTGTGCTGCAAGTATACCGGCATTTTTAGCGGCGTTTAATGCAACCGTGGCAACCGGTACTCCGTTAGGCATTTGAAGAATAGAAAGAATAGAATCCCAGCCATCTATGGAGTTAGACGATTTGATGGGCACGCCAATTACCGGCAGCGTGGTAAGAGAAGCGATCATTCCCGGTAAATGAGCGGCGCCTCCGGCGCCGGCAATAATTATTTGTAAACCTCTTTTTTTTACAGTAGTTGCATATTGTACCATTCGCTCAGGTGTGCGGTGTGCCGAAACAACTGTCAATTCGAAAGCTATATCAAATTGCTGAAGTATTTCGGCAGCATCTTTCATGATAGATAAATCACTATCGCTGCCCATAATAATACCTACCAATGGTTTTGCTTGTTTTTTCATACGCTAATGTAATTGTTATTAAGCAGACACAACCAAAATCTGGTTCCCCACTTATATCAAAGCTCTCTTATAAAGTTGTATCGTATTTTCAAAACCTAAATACAAGGCATCTGCAATCAAAGCGTGACCGATACTTACTTCATCTACATAGGGAATCTCCTTTATAAAAAAATGAAGATTATCCTTATCTAAATCATGACCTGCATTGATACCCAAACCCAACGACCTTGCTTTTTCAGCAGCTAGCTTATATGGCCTTATAGCTTCATCTTTTCTCCCTTCTGCAAAATGTGTTGCATATTGTTCTGTATATAATTCAATACGATCAGTTCCTGTTTCTGCGGCACCTGCTACCATTTCTTCAACAGGGTCTACAAAAATGGATACCCGAATACCTGCAGTTTTAAAAACACGAATAATATCTTGCAAATAATGCTTATTGGCAACAGTATCCCATCCATGATTACTTGTTAACTGATTCAACGCATCAGGTACCAACGTTACCTGATCGGGTTTATTAGCCAGCACTAAGTCAACAAATTTTGTTTCGGTAGGATTTCCTTCAATATTAAATTCTGTAGTAATAATCGACTTAATAGCAAATACATCTGCATAGCGTATATGCCTCTCATCGGGACGTGGGTGTACCGTTATACCGTCTGCACCAAAAATTTGTGCATCAATGGCTGCTTTTACTACATCAGGATTATTTCCTCCTCTGCTATTCCTTAAGGTTGCGAATTTATTGATGTTTACACTGAGCTTTGTCATACTACAAAGGTAACAACTCCCGATTACTTAGTAAATTGCTGCCTATTCAACTATCTATCTTTAATTCTGTTTACATAGCATGGCATATTCTTCGTTAGCATCTTGCTTATTGGACCTTGAAAAAAACGGGATGCTTATTCGCATCCGGGAAGAGGTGGACCCTTATTTAGAAATGGCAGCTATTCATTTGCGTGTGCATGAAGCGGGCGGACCTGCATTATTATTCGAAAACGTAAAAGGAACAAAGTACAGCGCTGCTTCTAATATTTTCGGAACATTGGATAGGAGTAAGTTTATTTTTAGAGATACCCTTGCTACGGTTCAGCAACTCATTGATCTGAAAAGCAATCCTATCAAGGCATTAAAAAAACCATTTCATCATATTTCGGCGGGAGTAGCTGCTGTAAAAGCACTCCCTTTAAAAAATCCACTGCATAAGCCCGTTTTATATGAAAAGATACAAATCAGTGATCTACCACTCATTCATCATTGGCCAATGGATGGCGGCACTTTTGTAACATTACCGCAAGTATATTCTGAGGATACAGATAACCCGGGTATTATGCAAGCAAACCTGGGCATGTATCGCATCCAACTAACAGGAAATGAGTATCTGCCCAATAAAGAAATTGGACTGCACTATCAACTTCATAGAGGTATTGGGGTGCATCAAACAAAAGCCAACAAAAAAGGATTGCCTTTGAAAGTAAGTTGTTTTGTTGGAGGGCCCCCTGCGCATACCGTTGCTGCCGTTATGCCACTGCCCGAAGGTATTAGTGAAGCTACATTTGCAGGTGTTTTGGGAGGAAGAAGATTCAGGTATAGTTATGAAGATGGATTTTGTATTAGTACGGATGCCGATTTTGTGATAACAGGAGAAGTATATCCGGGCGAAAATAAACCCGAAGGTCCCTTTGGAGATCATTTAGGATATTATAGTTTACAACATGATTTTCCGGTAATGCGTGTACATGCGGTATATGCCAGAAAAAATGCTATTTGGCCGTTTACTGTTGTTGGAAGGCCCCCACAGGAAGATACCAGTTTCGGACAACTCATTCATGAAATTACAGGTGCAGCTATACCGCAGGAAATACCCGGATTAAAAGAAGTACATGCGGTTGATGCTGCAGGTGTACATCCTTTATTATTAGCCATAGGTAGCGAAAGATATACACCTTATAACCCTACCCGACAACCTGCCGAATTATTAACGATTGCCAATCATATATTGGGTACAGGACAATTAAGTTTGGCTAAGTTTTTATTTATAACCGCGGAAGAAAAGCGGCAATTGAGTACACATCATGTTCAGGATTTCTTGCAATATATTTTTGAACGGATCGATTTAAAACGCGATCTACATTTTTATACGAATACAACCATTGATACCCTCGATTATTCGGGGAGTGGGTTAAATACCGGTAGTAAATTGGTACTGGCTGCATGCGGGGAGCAAAAACGAGAATTGGCAACAGAACTACCGGCTATATTCTTGAACCTTGAAGGTTTTGAAAATCCAAAACTGGTGATGCCGGGTGTAGTATCCTTGCAAACAAAAAAGTTTAGTACTTATTTCACCGCTCAGGAAGAAATGAAACTCCTCAATTTTCAATTGCATGAAACATATCTAGATGCCGGTATTGTTCAAATTATTGTGGGCGATGATAGTGATTTTATCGCGGCTAATATGCGTAACTATTTATGGGTTAGTTATACAAGAGCAAACCCGGCTAACGATATTTATGGAGTGCGTTCCTTCATAGAAAATAAACACTGGGGTTGTGAAGGCCCCATGATCATCGACGCGCGTATAAAACCACATCATGCCCCTGCCGTAGATCTAAGTGAAGAGATGCGCTTAAAAACAAATCGATTTTTTGAAAAGGGCGGGGCGCTATACAATATCGCATAAAAACGCAGTTTTCATAAAATATATGTATATTCATGCACAAACCTGCAAATGAATCAGTATTTATCAAGATTAGTGAACATTGCTAAGAAGGAGAAGCGTACTATAATTGGTTTGATGAGTGGCACTTCTTTGGATGGATTAGATATTGCTGTTTGTGAAATCGGTGGCAGTGGTTTAGATACAAGTATCGATGTCACTCATTTTAAAACAGTTAGTTATAATGCAGATTTTAAGGATCGTATCAAGACCGTTTTTTCTAAACACGATGTTGATTTGGAGCAGGTATGCTTGCTGCATCCTTGGGTAGCGGTAAAACATGCCCAAATGATCAATCAAGCTTTAGCAGAATGGGGTATCAATCATAGAGATGTAGATATCATAGCCAGTCACGGACAAACAATTTACCATGCACCGAAAATTTTGCATGGGTTGGCAGATTATGATAATGCCACTTTACAAATAGGGGATGGGGATCATCTCGCTGTAAACACCGGAATCATTACCATCAGTGATTTTCGACAAAAGCATATTGCTGCAGGTGGAGAGGGTGCTCCATTAGCTGTTTATGGCGATTATTTTATTTTTGGAAAGAAGGGCGAGGATAGAATCATGTTGAATATTGGAGGCATAGCCAATTTTACTTTTTTACCGGGAAATATGGATGCTTCGGCTATTTTTAGTACAGATATTGGCACCGGTAATACGTTGATGGATCAATTTATGCAGCATCATTATCAGCTTTCTTATGATGCTGATGCCCGAATTGCTTCTTCCGGTAAAATACATAGCAGCTTATTATATGAACTGCAGCAGCATCCTTTTTTTCAAAAAGGGTTTCCCAAAACAACAGGTCCGGAGTTATTTAATTTAGCGTATTTGAGAGAAGCGCAAAATAGAGCCGGTGCTATAGCTATTTCTCCTGAAGATATCATGTGCACGCTGAATGCATTTAGTGCAGATACTATTGTGGATGCATTGAAAAGGAGTTTCAAAGATTCTCGAAATGTGGTTGTATACAGTAGCGGAGGAGGAATGCATAACCCATTACTGATGGATAGCATTAAAAAAGCATTGCCTGATTTCAGGTTTTTAACTACACAAGATTTAAACATTCACCCCGATGCTAAAGAGGCTGTTTTATTTGCCATATTAGCCAATGAAACAATAGCCGGCAGCAGTACAGTTATTGGTGGAGCCAAGAAGGCTATTCCCGCCATTAGCATGGGAAAAATTAGTTTTCCTGGTTAAGAAACAGTATGAAAAAGCCCAACCCCAACAGAACTGTTGGGGTTGGGGCTTACTGTTAAAAACCTGCTGCTATTTTTTGATTTTTGAAACGATGCTTACATCTCCATCTACATTGATTGCTAAAATCAATTTTTCCTTAGCGGAGTTCATGGAAACAAAATAATTTATTTCTCCATAAACATCTTTATATTCTATACACTCTTTCAAGTTGTAGGTTGGAAATTTATATCGAGTAGTGATTTCTTGAATAGCATATTTCGGAAGTTTATCAAAATCCATTCGGCTGGTAGTACCTAATAATTCTCCTTGTATATTATATACGTTTTGAATTTTACGACTATTATCGTTAGCGGCAAAACTGCTTAGACTGATAAATAAAGCGGCGATGATGAGTAACTTTTTCATTGTGTATTGTTTTAGTGTTTTTAATTCTTAATTGCTTAGCAAAAATCGTAAGCATTTACTATCAGACGGAATACATTGTGATAGGTTACAGCGATATACCCCTGTTTTGGATAGGCGGTGATACAGTCGGTGAATAAGAGTTATAATAGAAAAGGCTGAAACCTTTTGTGGTAAAGGGTTTCAGGCTACTATTCAATACTGTTACGAAATTGTTAGCGCCTGTGACGAGAATTGTTAATACCACTTTCACACTTGAAGAACGGCTTTAAAGATGTAAGGCATAAGGTGTAAGGTATAAGGTGTAAGGAGTAAGTACTCCCTTTCAGCTTCTACCTTTTTTCTTCTACCTTTTCCCTTTTACCTTTTCCCTATCCCCGGATAGTGATCGATCGTTTCAAAAACAAATCTGCTATCTGCCTTAATCAGGCTTATCAATTTTCTTAAAGAATCAGTATAAGGTTGTTTCGCAAACATGCGATCATGGGCAAGTATCACCATTGCATTAGGCTCCTGTGTATATTCTGATTCAAATTTACTATTGATAAGTTTCATGATTTGGGTAGGACTTTCCTTCGGTATATTCCCTCTAATAAAACCCCATTCAATATCCCAGCCAATTACCTTATAACCCAATGAATCCAATTTACGGGCTACTTTTTCGCTGGTTTTTGGTCCGGATACCACCCCATTATTAGCCCAACTGTTTCTCCCCGGTAAACGAATTATTTTTACAGGAATATCCATCAATTTTTCGGCCTTTTGAAAGTCGGCAATGGCACTATCGGTGAGTTTATAGAAAGTATTATAGTTATCCCGGAAACCATGACTATAGCTGTGATTTGCTAATAAAAACTGAGGATATCCATTACGAATGGTATCAATGATCCTTCTTCTTCTTGGCTCAATATCATAGTGCATTCCAACAGAAAAAAAAGTGGCTTTCACGCCTTCTTCTTTAAAAACATTGTAACAGATGGTGGTGCCGGGAGGTTGTGGCGAATCGTCCCATGTCAGAAATATATATTTTTTATTCGGGTCGAGGGTTAGGCTACTGCCGGGAGCCGGTTTTTTGATTGCACTCGATTTTGTACTATCAGCAGAAGTTCCGGTCTTTTCCTGCTTATTCCCGCAAGAGCTTATAAAAAATGATCCTAAAAAAGCGGCAAAAACAATTATTTTTGAGTTCATAGCATGGGTTTAGTAGCTGCAAATGTAAAAAGACCTTAGGCGTAACAAATTATTTTTTATCCTCATACGGTAGTTTCTCCACGGGTGTGAAGAAAAATTCAAAAAAAAGCGCTTTGGGGTTTGTTATTTTATCAGGTTTACTTACCTTTGCCGTCCGAAAAAATCGGAACAAAAATTAGTGTCATGGCAAGAGTATGTCAGGTAACCGGTAAAAAACCTATTGTGGGTAACAGTGTTTCTCACTCAAATATTAAGACTAAGCGTCGTTTTTTACCTAATTTACAAAAGAAGCGTTTCTTTTATGCAGAAGAAGACCGTTGGGTAACTTTAAAAGTATCTGCAGATGCAATCAGAACCATTAATAAAAATGGTTTGAACACCGTAATCAAACAGATGAGAGCAGAAGGTGCTAAAATCTAACTAATAAGTAAACGACCAATACAATGGCAAAGAAAGGTAACAGGGTTCAGGTAATTTTGGAATGTACAGAGCATAAAACAAGTGGTTTGCCCGGTACAAGCCGTTATATTACGACCAAGAATAAAAAAAATACGCCTGAGCGTATTGAGTTGAAAAAATTCAACCCTATTTTGAAAAAAGTAACTACTCATAAAGAAATTAAATAGTCATGGCTAAAGTAGCTTCAAAAAACGCGAAAATTAAAGATGCCAAAGCTTCTGCTGAGGCAAAAAACTGGACTAAAGTAATCAAAGCAGTACGCAGCCCTAAAACAGGTGCGTACACTTTTAAAGAGCAAATCATTCACAAAGACAAAGTGAAGGATTTCTTATCGGCCAAGTAATTTCAGTAACAAAATATGCATAAGCTTCCTACCAAGGGAGCTTTTTTGTATTTGGTAATAATTGTACTATGGGATTTTTCGGTAATTTATTCGGCAAAAAAGAAAAGGAAAGTCTGGATCAAGGACTTCAAAAAACCAAAGAAGGGTTTCTTTCTAAAATAACAAAAGCGGTAGCGGGCAAAACTACAGTTGATGAAGAAGTGCTGGATAATTTAGAGGAAGCCCTTATTAGTGCAGATGTTGGTGTGGAAACCACTTTGGCTATCATAGAGAATATAGAAAAAAGAGTAAAGGAAGATAAGTATTTGAATACAAGTGAGTTGAACGGAATACTTCAACAAGAAATAGCGTCTATATTAACCGATCCTACCGATAATTTCAGCCATGATTTTATAATAAAAGACCAAAAAAAGCCCCATATAATATTAGTGGTTGGTGTAAACGGAGTTGGCAAAACCACTACTATTGGGAAGTTAGCCGCTCGATTTAAAGAAGCCGGTAATTCGGTTGTATTAGGCGCAGCCGATACTTTCAGAGCAGCTGCGGTTGATCAGCTAACCATCTGGAGCGAGAGAGTAGGAGTACCTATTGTAAAGCAAGTTATGGGCTCCGACCCAAGCGCTGTAGCTTATGATACTGTTGCCAGTGCTATTGCTAAACAGGCCGATATCGTAATTATCGATACAGCAGGCAGATTACACAATAAGATCCATTTGATGGATGAATTGAATAAAATTAAACGGGTAATCCAAAAATTAGTACCCGATGCTCCCCATGAAGTATTATTGGTATTAGATGGTTCTACAGGACAAAACGCCGTTGAGCAAGCTAAACAGTTTACGGCTGCTACCAATGTATCGGCACTCGCTATTACTAAATTAGATGGTACTGCGAAGGGTGGTGTGGTGCTTGCCATTTCCCATCAATTTAAAATACCCGTAAAGTTCATAGGTGTGGGAGAGAAGGTAGAAGATCTTTTACTGTTTAATAAAGAAAGTTTTGTGCAGTCTCTATTTTCACTACAATAATTTTAAGTCCAAATTTGCTGGTTGAAAATTTTTTAATTTTGTAAAAAACACTAATTATGAAAAAAGTACTACTTCTATTCGCAGTATGTATCGGAATGTGCGTAGCTGTAAATGCACAATTAGGTGATTTAACAAAAAAAGCTACCCAGGCTGCCGCTGGTGCCAAATTTGATATTAATAATATAGCCAAGGGGGTTATGGGTAAATTAGTTCCCGGTTTAAATCTGGTAGGAGATCAGGCACCCAAAGTGAATGAGGAAGTGATCAACTTCTTAAAGAAAAAAGCCAATATCTTGTCGCTCAAAGCTGGCAACCCGGCTGAATACACAAAGCAACAAACAGACTTGTTTAATAATTTAAAAACCAAGTTAGGATCTATTCTGAAGCCTGATCAATTAAAAAAGTTTTTGGCTTTACGTCCGGCCGCAAGTGATAAATCAAATCCGCTTACACATTTATTCAATTAGAAAGTATAACGGATGGCTAATCCACCCCATCCACCTTCAAAGTAATTATAACCAATAATATTAAAGGAGGGCTGCCAATCGAAGCTAAGGTTGAGTGGTGCTCCTTTAATTTTATAGTCGAGCCCTAAAATACCATCTACACCAATAGCAACGCCACTCTCCCTGTTTGGGTATCTATTTTTCCAACTATCACTCCATACCCCTACATGTCCACCCCCACCTACATACCATTGTAAACCTTCTGCCCCCGATATTGGGAAATGTAGTTCATATAATCCGGCTAAACGAAACCCATCAGTTGATAAATAGCCAAGTCCTTCTACTGCTCTTCCTTTACCAATAAAATGTTTAACGCTCAATGCGCCGGGATATAGTTTTACGCCCAATGCCGTTCTATAATCGGTTCCTGTATTTACTTGTTGCGCCTGAACAGATGATACCCCGGCTAAAAGAATGCATAAATACAATAGTTTTTTCATGGTTGTTTTTTTTCTTCTACTTCAAAAAATCGTGCCAAAAAATATTTACCGATAAAAGGTTTTCATTTAGGTTTGTATCATGCAGTCATTTACAACGCTAATAGATCAATTTAACAAACATTTTTCAGAAAGTCATTTTCCTTCTAAGCCGGCCAGTTTATATGAACCTTGCGATTATTTTTTAGGAATTGGTGGAAAAAGGATCCGTCCGGTCTTATGTTTAATGGGTAACGAATTATTTGATGACATACACATAGATGCTTTTGCAGTAGCTACTGCTATTGAATTATTCCACAACTTTACATTGGTACATGATGATATCATGGATAATGCCTCTTTGCGAAGAGGTATGCAAACGGTTCATGTGAAATATAATTCCAGCACAGCTTTGTTGGCGGGTGATGTAATGATGATAAGGGCTTATGAATATCTTAACACGATACAGCCGAATCATTTACATAGAATTATTAAGCTCTTTAATACTACGGCTAAAGAAGTATGTGAAGGTCAACAAATGGATATGGATTTTGAAAAGGAAGCAGCTGTTTCTTTGGAAGATTATATTCATATGATCGGTTTGAAAACATCTGTGTTATTAGCCGCCAGTTTACAAATGGGAGCCATACTTGGCGGAGCCAGCGAAGGCAATCTGAATCATATATATGCTTTTGGTAAGAATTTAGGAATTGCCTTTCAGATACAGGATGATTATTTAGATGCTTTTGGGGATCCTCAAAAATTTGGTAAAGAAGTAGGAGGGGATATCAAACAAAATAAAAAAACATTCCTGCTACTCCATGCACTGGAAACTGCTAACGATCAACAAAAAAAGGAGTTACTAGAATTGATGGAGCGGAATCCTATAGATAAAATTGAAAAAGTATTATCTATCTATAAAGCTTGTAGCGTAGATGAATGGGCATTGACTTTAAAGAACAATTATTTACATACAGCCTTGCAACATTTAGATGATATAGCCGTAGTATCGAGTCGTAAAAAACCTTTACAAGAACTGGCTGCCTATTTGGTACAGCGAGATGTATAAACAAATGGTTATCTTTCCTGATAAAACTATTTAAAACAGCTCCATGTCTAATTCTGTTTTTAGAACAAAAGATATTAACAAGATCATAGCAGATCATGCCAAGAATGAAGAGGGTCATTCGAGTGGATTGAAGCGGGTACTGAACGTAAGAGATCTAACATTTTTTGGAATTGCCGCTATCTTAGGCGCAGGGAGCTTTAGTAGTTTGGGTGGAGCCGTATTTAGTGGTGGCCCCGGTGTTGTGATTCTTTTTTTGATTACGGCCATAGCCTGTGCTTTTACCGCTTTTTGTTACAGTGAGTTCGCCAGTAGAATTCCTGTTGCCGGCAGTGCATACACTTATGCATATGCAAGTTTTGGAGAATTATTTGCTTGGATTATAGGATGGGCTTTAATCATGGAATATTCGATCGGTAATATCTATGTAGCCTACAGTTGGAGCGACTATTTTACTTCTTTCCTTGATAAGTGCGGTTGGCATATACCCGATTATTTATCTACAAGTTATAAAGAGGCACAACATGCAGTAAATGGGGGTAGTACCAATGCAGCCATTATCAGTGCTTGGAAAAATGCACCTGTTATTGGTGGGTTGCGTTTGATAGTTGATGTACCTGCTTTCATTATCAATATCCTCATTACTTATTTGGTATACCGCGGCGTTAAAGAAAGTCGAAATTTCAGTAATGTAATGGTCGTATTGAAATTATTGGTAGTAGGTGTTGTTATTCTGGTAGGTGGTTATATGGTTTTTCATTTGGGCACAACTGATAATTGGTTACCGGTAAATGATGCGGGCACAAAATCATTTATGCCGAATGGATTTAGTGGGGTGATGGCAGCAGTTAGTGGTGTATTCTTTGCATATATCGGGTTTGATGCAGTAAGTGTAATGGCCGAAGAAAGTAAAAATCCGCAGAGAGATTTACCCAAAGGGATGATCCTATCCTTGGTCATTTGTACGATCATTTATGTTTTGCTAACACTGGTATTAACAGGAGCCGTATACTATAAAAAATTTGATGGGGTGGGCGACCCACTTGCATTTATTTTTGAGAAAGACAATTTGAATATCGGTTGGATGCAATTTTTAGTAGCTATTTGTGCAGTAATTGCGATGACGAGTGTTATGTTGGTATTCCAGATGGGGCAGCCACGTATATGGATGAGCATGAGCAGAGACGGATTGATGCCGGCTATATTTCAACGTATACACCCCAAATATCAAACTCCTTCATTTTCTACCCTCGTAACCGGAATGGTAGTTGCCCTACCAATATTATTTACCGATAAAACATTTGTACTCGATTTTACTAGCATTGCTACCTTATTTGCATTTGTATTGGTATGCGGTGGCGTTTTACTCATTCCTAAAAGAGAAAAAGAATCAGGTAAGTTTAATATCCCTTATATAAACGGACAATATCTATTCCCTCTTCTCATCATTATTGCTTTTTCAGCGGTGAATATTTTTAATGATGGCTATTTAACTAAATTATTTTCTGCGTCCTCGGCAAATAGTATTTCGACTATCATTTTTTGGGTACTCAGTTTTGGAATAGCTATCCTTAGTTATCTCAAAAAATATTCTTTGATACCTTTGCTTGGTCTTACAACCTGTATGTACTTACTAACGGGTATGACAGCTTTGAACTGGGCTTGGTTTGGTGGATGGCTAGCCCTGGGCTTGGTAATATATTTCGGATACGGGAAGAAGCATAGTAAACTGGCAATACAGTGAAATACCAAATAGGCGACGATATATTAGTACTGCATAGCAATGAAGAGGGAAAAGTAATAGAAATCATCAATGATAAAATGGTGATGATTGAAGTACGTGGGGTGAAATTCCCAGCCTATATGGATCAAATAGATTTCCCTTATTTTCATCGGTTTACAAAAAAGAAAGTTGTAGAAGAGAAAAAAGTACCTGCCAAAATTTATATTGATCAGGTACCTGCAGAAAAACCGCAACCTAATCAGATAAAAGTAGCCAATGGGGTTTGGTTATCTTTTCTCCCTAAATTTTCACTCGATGATTTTAATGATGAAGTGGTGGAAATCTTGAAAATTCATTTGGTTAACAAAACAGAAAATGATCTTCGTTTTGATTATCAACAATTATTTAATGGTGTTGAAAGTTTTGGATTGATAAATGAGGTAAAAGCTTTTCATGATTTTTATTTACATGATATACCTTTTGAAGCTGTAAATGATAGTCCCTCTTTTCAATTTGATTTTAGTTTGGTGAAACCGCAAAAACAAAAAGCGGCTCATTATGAAAGCACGTTAAAGCTTCGCCCGAAACAAATATTTCAAAAAGTAGAAGCTTTAAAAGAAACGAATGAACCTACTTTTTCTTTTCTTCTATTTGAAACCTATCCTGATAAAGAGATCGAATATTTTCCGCTCGATAGTTTATCTGCCAAAGGATTTAAAGTATATGATATTTCAAAGGCAAAAGAAAAACTACCACCTGCCCGTTCCGTTATTGATTTGCATATTGAGAAATTAACGGACGGTTCAGAAAAAATGTCGCCTTTTGAAATGCTGACTTTGCAATTAACAGAATTAGAAAAATGGGTTGATTTAGCCATTGCGCATAAACAACCCGAGTTAACGGTAATACATGGAGTAGGGGCCGGCAAACTACGTGAGGAAGTGCATGAATATTTAAAAACGCGTAGAGAAGTGAAGCATTTTATCAATCAATATGATAGCAGGTTCGGGTATGGGGCAACTGTAATATTGTTCGGATATGAATAAAGCAGTACATTTTTAGAAGTTTTAGTGGTAATCTCGGCATTACTTGTTTTAGTCTAATTGTTTACTCTTTATAATAATTCTCTCTTTTTAATTTATTTATACAGCCATTTTTTTAAATAAATAAATACTATGAAATTCCTTTCTTTGCTTATTATATTTCTTGGAATTTTTACAATCTCTAACGCTCAACTTACTAAAAGTACATGGCTAGTTGGTGGAAGTGGTAGTTTTAATTCATCCAATGAGAATTTCAACTCACCTTCCTATAGCCAAACTGCAAAGACTACTAGTATAAATGTTAATGGTTCATTCGGTTTTTTTCTAGCTGACAAATTTGTAGTAGGAATACAACCATATCTATCCACTACAAAGGGCGTTGTAACTTATTCGAGTTCTGGGAGTGGGGGGTCAACTAATTCATTTCAGTTAGCAGCAGGGCCCTTTGCAAGGTATTATTTTTTGAATGCTGAAAAAAATTATAATCTACTCACAGATATTAGTTATCAAATTGGAATTAACAAATCTAATGGCGCTCAAGTTGCGAAAGGAAAGTTTAATACATTTTCTTTGATGAGTGGAGCTGAATTTTTTTTTAATCAAACAGCAGGGATAGAAATTTTATTAGGTTATAGGACACAAATTGCATCAATTGAAGATGCCCCAGGTGCATACACTAATAATAAAGAGGGATTTCAGGTATCAATCGGATTTCAATTTCATTTGATAAAATAATTTTTGAAGTAAGAGAAGAATAGTATGGTTGGCTCTTTAAATATTAGTAAAGCATCGAAACATTTTTAAAAAAAACCTTAAAACACCTTTGTAGGGTGGTTTACTAATACGTTAGTTTTAAATCTTCATTTTTTGTGACTTAAATAACTAGGGGAATAATTCGTTTAAGATTAACTCCATCTTATTGTAACCAAATTACATCCTAGAATACCAACCAGCTTGTATTTTAGCTTTCAACATCATAAATGAATCCTATTAATGTTCCCATGCCTTGCTATTCAGTATCTTCGTAGGCTACAAACCCGAACCATCGTTCCCGTTTAAAAGCGGGGAAGGAAAGTCCGGACAGTATAGAGCAACCTACCGGTTAACGGCCGGTTCCGCCATAGGCGGAAAGAGAGTGCCACAGAAAATTACTTCCTCGTTGTGAGGCGGGGTAAAGGTGAAAATGTGAGGTAAGAGCTCACAGGGTTTTTTGGTAACAAGGAACCCGGGTAAACCTTAGGTACTGTAATGCCATGTATAGGATCGCTTGAGAGCTGCTCGCTCGAGATCCAGGGTAGGCAGCAAGATTAGTCCAGTAATGGTCTAACTAGATAAATGATGGTGTTGAAACAGAATCCGGCTTATGAGGTTTGTAGTTTTTTCTGTACCTATTGGGTAAAACCTATTGGTTTTACTGCTGTGAAAACATGTACCTTTTTGTAATTAAAATTGACTAAAAAAAGAACATATCGTTTTTTAGCTTCATTGCTTTTGCTGCCACTTTGCCAAATGGTAACAGCGCAATGTATTTTCGTTTCGGTAACAGGTCCCCGATGTGCGACAGATGGAAATGTAACAGGTACTTTCAGTAGAAGTCCATTTGTAGTGGAGTGGCGGTATAATAATACTGTTGTTCAAAAAAATACAGCTAGTTGGGGAAATTTTGCAACCCCGGTAGTAAATGGTACTGTTAGTAATTCAAGCACCAATAAAATTTCGGGCTCTGCAGGAGTATGGGTTGATAATAGCGGTGATATGTATGTATCGGATACTGTTAACGGAAGAATAGTTGCGTTCTCCAGAAGCTTTCCCGATGGTAGAACTGTTGCCGGAGGTAATGGCAATGGTAATGGAAATAATCAGTTGAACAAACCGGCGGGAATTTGTATGGATGCTTTTGGGAATTTGTTTGTTGCCGATGCTGCTAATAATAGAATTGTACGCTTTGCACCGGGATCTACTGTTGGCTTTCCTGTTGCCGGAGGTAATGGCAATGGTAATGGAGCTAATCAATTAAGTAACCCCAGAGATATTTGGGTGGATGCGAATGGATTTATTTATATCGCTGATGCGGGTAATCATAGAATTCAAAAATGGGGGCAGGGTGCTGTATCCGGACAAACCGTAGCAGGTGGTTTAGGTGCAGGAAGTGATTCCACACAATTAAATAGTCCGCAAGGTGTTTTTGTGGATCCTCAGTTTAATATTTATGTGGCTGATTCAGGGAATCATCGCGTACAAAAATTTACACCGGGTAATTATAAGGGGGTTACGGTGGCAGGCGGTAAAGGTAGAGGAGCTTATGCGGTTCAATTAAATCAACCTGTTGATGTGTGGGTAGATGTTACAGGAGATGTATATGTATTAGACGCCGGCAATAATAGGGTACAGCGTTGGGCACAAAATGGTCAATATGTATTTACCATTGCCGGCAGTAGCGCCGGACTTTCAGGGAGTTTTAATGATCAATTCAATTTCCCTTCAGCAATGGCATTTGATCCATCGGGAAACTTATTTGTTTTAGATGAAAGAAATCTTCGGTTGCAGAATATTCCTACCATTCAGGTTTCAAATACGTATCCTCCACAATTTCAAGGTACCTATAGTGCATCGGTTTATTCCTTTACAGGTTGTAAACAAAATTCGAACGGCGTTTTTGTGAATGCCAATGCACCCATCATTGTAACAGGCAATACACAAATTTGTAAGGGAGATACGGCTACACTAAAAGTTACAGGAACCGCTAATTATTCTTGGCTACCAACAATAGGTTTGATAAAGGTGAATGATAGCACTTTTAGAATTAAGGCAGATAGTTCAACTTATTATGGTGTTAGTTCTACCAATGATAGCGGTTGTGTTTCTTTTACGAGTGTAAGTATTAAAGTTAGCCAGCGAATTTTACCATTTGTTACAGCCAGCGATTGTGCAGACTCAAGTGCCTCAAAATTAACAGCCAAGTTAGTAGGTGGTTTACCTGCTCATCTTATATGGTATAATGCGTCGAACCCATTAAAAGTAACACTACCCGGGTGGGTTAATACAGCTACAACTATTGCAGGCGGTAATGGTACAGGAAATTCTAATGCACAATTTAATTTGCCCTCCGGAATTTTTGTTGATCAAAAAGGAAATATATACGTTGCGGATGCAGTAAATCATCGTATACAAATGTTCAAGCCCGGTGAACAAACCGGTAAAACAGTTGCCGGCGGGTTAGGTGCGGGTAATGGGAGAGATCAGTTAAATTATCCCACCGGTGTGTATGTAGATGTACAAGGTAATATTTATGTAGCCGATCAGAATAATCATCGGGTGCAGTTTTTCCCTGTAGGCGCTACACAAGCTAATACAGTTGCCGGTATTGGTATCGCCGGGAACGGTTCCTTTCAATTAAACTTCCCTAATAGTGTATTTGTAGATGCTTTTGGTAATGTGTATGTTGCAGATGCGGGTAATAACAGAATACAAAGATGGGCTGCCGGTGCGCGCAGTGTTACTACTGTTGCAGGAAATGGAACACCCGGTAATGCCATCAATCAGTTAAATAATCCTCAACATGTTTTTGTGGATCGTTATACAAATCTGTATATCTCAGATGCGGGAAACCATCGCATTATGTTTTACCCTAAGGATAGTACCATTGGTTTTGTTATGGCCGGCGGTAAAGGAGCTGGTACGCTACAAAATCAATTAAACGCCCCTTCTCAAGTATGGGTTGATGCGATCGGTACTATGTATATTGCAGATAGGGGTAACAATAGAATTATACGATGGAAATCATTTGATAGCACCGGAACTACTATTGCCGGTAATACAGATGGTAATGGAGGCTCTTTGCAAACACAATTATTTTTACCTGCCGCTTTTGCGATTGCAGGTACCGGAAGTTTATATGTAGCGGATACGCGAAATCATCGGGTGCAACAGTTTAACACTATACCCTTCACTGACACTACTCTTGCTACCGGGCAAAATGGGATATATACAGCGTTTACTTCATCTTTTGATGGATGTAGTACAGGTTCTTCTTTTGTTCGATTAAACGTGGCGCAAAAAATTAATATAAAAGCACTAAATACAGAAATATGTGAGGGAACTGCCACCGATATTACTGCTTCGGGAGCCAATAGTTATAGTTGGCAACCTGCAGCAGGATTGAATGGCACAAATACAGCAGTAGTAACGGCTACCCCATCCGTTACTACAAAATATACTGTAAGTACTACAGCAAATAATGGTTGTATATCAACAGCATCTGTTACCATCACCGTAAAAAAACTACCACATCCTGAAATAATAGGTTTGAATTGTATAGGTGCAGGTAAGCTTGCTGTAAATGCGATGCCTAAACCAATGCAAGCTATTTGGTCGCTCCCGGGTGGAAGCACACTAACAAATCAAGCTATTTGGAATAGAAGTGGAACCATCGTAGCGGGGAGCGTTGTGGCAGGCTTTGATTCATCGAAGTTTGCAAGACCTGTTTTTGTTTTCGCAGACAGTAAAGGAGATCTATATATTAGTGATCAATGGAATCATAGGATTCAGCGATGGACACCCGGAGCAACATCGGGTATTACTGTTGCAGGAGGAAAAAGTGCAGGTGCAAGTGCTGCACAGTTAAAAAATCCATCCGGCATATTTGTAGATAGTAAGGGTGCTATTTATATAGCAGATACAGATAATGATCGAATACAAAAATGGTTACCAGGGGATAGTATTGGCGTAACTGTTGCAGGTGGTAATGGAAGAGGCATTGCTGCAAATCAATTGAGCTATCCAACAGCAGTTTATGTAGATGCATATGATAATATCTATATCGCTGATGGGTTTAATGCTCGCATTCAAAAATGGGCGCCCGGTGCATTGAGTGGGGTAACGGTTGCAGGAGGCAATTTTGCCGGAGCCGCAGCCAATCAGCTAAGTGTACCGAATGGGTTGTTTGTAGATGCTAATCAAAATATTTATATAGCTGATACGCAAAATGATCGAATTCAATTTTGGAGCAAAGGTGCTACTACGGGCACTACCATAGCAGGGGGTAAGGGAAAAGGTAATAATGCAGACCAACTCATATCTCCAATGAGTATTTGGGTAGATGGTAATGGTGATATGTATATAGCAGAAGGCGGAACCGTACATAGGATCAAACGTTGGCAGAGGAATAAAACCGAAGGAGAAGTAATTATTGGCGGGAATACAGCCGGTGCCGGCGCAACCTTATTGAATAGTCCGGGTAATGCCGTGCTAGATGCTAATGGTAATTTATTTGTGAGTGATATAAATAATTTTCGCGTACAGCGTTTTAGTGTTGTAGATTCTGTTTACTCCATCAACCCAACATCAGTTGGTGTTTATACTGTTCAGGTACAAACATTCGGAGGATGCATGGCTTCCGGTAATTCTTTTAATATGTTTTCCGGGGTAATTCCTTCAGATCCTGTTGTTGCGGATAAGAAATATTGTTTTAATGATAGAAGTACCGCCCTCACTGCCGGTCCGGGAAAACTTTTATGGTACAATACCCCCACCGGTGGTGTAGGAGATACGCTAGCTCCGATACCTGCAACGAATATAATAGGTACTAATAATTATTGGGTATCACAAATCAATAATGCCGGTACTTGTGAGAGTAATAGATTAAAAATTACAGTAACTGTTAGTGCTTTACCCGGAGCACGGGTGAGCGTATTCAATAATAAGTTTAAAATTTTGCCCGGTGATACTTCATTTCTACTTGCACAAGCGGATACGGGTAAAATATTTAGTAAAGCATTTTGGTATAAAAATGGCACTTTATTAAATGCTGTACCAGATACCACTAAAACACTAAAAGTATTTTATAACACAACCGGTAAATATTATGCAGAGCTTGCTGATTCAAATTTTTGCTCAAGTAAGTCAAATGAGGTAGAAATTGTTGCAGACCTAGCTACCGGACAATCCATGTATTTATTTCCCAATCCTGTAAAGAATAGTACCAAGGTCATCTATAGTGCCTTTTCTACAAATGTTATCTATTTAAAAGTATTTTCTATTTCAGGATTAGAGTTGATCAATACAAAGATTCCACCTGCAGTTGTTGGGGTCAATAATACCTACGATTTAGATCTCTCCTCATTCCCGCCGGGTACATATGAAGTACAATTGATCACCGGAGTTGGAAGAATAATAGGATCTAAAAGAATATTTAAATTATAGTTATATTATTTTATAGGAGTCGCATAAAAATTAAATCCTTTTTTCCTTTTGAAGCTCGGTTCGCTCATGGTTACGAGTATATATGGTAAAAAACCTCCAATAATTGATCCGATACCAAGAGAAATTGGGACATCTCCAAAAAATACCGGTTGATCCGATAATCCATCGGCTACAATTGCGATACCGGTTATTGAACCTAACATGGCAACTAAACCGGTGGTACTTCTAGCTCCTATATAAAATTTTTTTACTTTTTTTAAATCTTTCAAAGCAACAGCGGTAATCCTGTTTTCGGTTCTTCTGTGTAAACCCCTTAAGTATAAAGTGTCGGCAGAAACAAACTGAATTCTGCCAGCCGCTACGCGTTTTTCATCCTTAACAGAAAAAAGAATTTTTATCCGCTCATTCGCCTCAAAAATTCTTTTTGTATTGTTTTTCTCGGCTACTAAAGCCATGCTCCGCTGTGCCGTTAGGTGATAACCTAAAAAGAAAAAAATTAAAAGCAGTAAACAGTTTTTCATTACCCTTCAATTATAATTGCTACTATAACGACGTAGACAATCTATTTCGTATTTTTGTTCTATGACACAAGAACAAATTAAAGATATGAGGGACCGTGTTTTGGTTCTGAGGAGGTTTCTTTGACGTTGATAATCGTAGTTATAAAGTAGATACAGATAGACAATTATCCCTTTCACCCGGTTTTTGGGACGATAATGTGCGTGCTACTACCGTAATGAAAGACATTAAAGTAAATGAGTATTGGCTCAAATTGTTTAAACAAGTAGAAGGGGCAGTTGAAGATTTCGTCACTTTGTTTGAGTTTTGGAAAGGAGGCGATGCTTCCGAAGAGGAAACAAGAGCTGCCTATACTGATGCGATCGTTCAAATTGAAGATGCCGAGTTTAAGAGTACATTAAATAAACCTGAAGATGAACTTCCTGCAGTGTTACAGATTAATCCCGGAGCCGGGGGTACCGAAAGCCAGGATTGGGCCGAGATGTTGCTAAGGATGTACCGAATGTATGGCGAGAAGCAGGGCTGGAAAGTTACTGAGATTGATTTACAAGAAGGCGATGGCGCAGGCATAAAAAGTGCAACGATACAATTTGACGGCGATTTTGCCTATGGGTTTTTAAAAGCAGAAAGTGGTGTACATCGATTGGTACGTATATCTCCCTTTGATAGTAATGCCAGGCGTCATACTTCATTTGCTTCTGTTTTTGTATATCCTTTAATTGATGACAGTATTGAAATTAATGTAAACCCCGGCGATTTAGAATGGGCTTTTTATAGAAGTGGGGGTAGTGGCGGACAAAACGTAAATAAAGTTGAAACAGCAGTAAGGCTGAAACATATTCCCAGCGGATTTATTGTGGAATGTCAGCAGGCTCGTACACAAGGAGAGAATAGGGAACTGGCTTTAAAGATGTTAAAAAGTAGGTTGTATGAAGAAGAGTTGCGCAAGCGACAGGAAGCGATGAATGCTACCAATGCCAATAAGAAAAAAATTGAATGGGGTTCTCAAATTCGGAGTTATGTATTTCATCCCTATAAAATGATCAAGGATCACCGTACCGATTATGAGGTAGGTAATGTTGGTCCGGTAATGGATGGAGAGCTGGAAGGTTTTATCAAGGCTTATTTAATGATGGAAAAAGAAACAGCGGGGTAGGGTTGTGATATAAGGTATAAGGTAAGAGGTAAAAGGTTAAAGGTTAAAGGGATAGGGTATTAGTGTCTGAAATAAACTCCTTGTAAGAATAAAAGGGCAACACTGAAATAAATAATCAGTCCGGTTACATCAACCAATGTTGCTACGAAAGGAGCTGATGATACGGCCGGGTCGGCACCTAATTTTTTTAAGAAAATAGGTAACATAGATCCACTCAAGGTACCCCATAATACAACTCCCACCAAAGACAAACCAACCGTAGAACCGATCATCATCCAATGCGGGCCATAAACATTAGGTATAATGGAATGCCATACAGCTATTCGAATGAAACCAATTATTCCCAAAACAGTACCTAAAAATAAACCACTTAATAATTCTCTTCGCAATACCCGCCACCAATCACTGATTGTAATTTCCCCTACTGCCATTGCCTGAATAATAAGTGTAGAGGCCTGTGATCCGCTATTACCACCACTGGAAATAATTAATGGCACAAAAAGCGCCAATACAACGGCTTTAGCAATTTCGTCTTCAAAATACCCCATAGCCGTAGCTGTAAGCATTTCCCCCAAAAATAAAACCACCAACCAACCGATTCTTTTTCTAAACAATTTAAACAAGGGAATATCCAAGTAAGGCTCATCTAAAGCTTCCGTACCGCCCATCTTTTGCATATCTTCACTAAATTCCTCATTCGCTACCCATAGCATATCATCGATGGTCACAATCCCTAATAAAATATTATTCTCGTCTACTACCGGTAATGCAACCCGGTTATTCATTTTAAAAATTTGAGCCGCATTTTCTTGGTCATCTGTTACATGTAATGATACTACCCTGCCATCTATGATTTCATCCACTCTTTTGTCAGGTGATGCTAAAATGATATCTCTGATCCTAACATCATCTATCAGTTCTCCGTTTTCTGCAATTACATAAATTACATCAACCGTTTCACTATTGCGGGCGTATTTACGTATGGTTTCTAATACTTCTGCAATAGTATTATGTGCATAAACATACACATAGTCGGGAGTCATCAATCTTCCCACAGAATCCTCCGGGTATCCTAATAAAGCCAAGGTGATTTTTATTTCCTCAGGATCTAATAATTTAAGTAGGTCCCGTAAAGCAGCTTTGGGTAATTCTTCAAAAAAATCCGTTCGATCATCGGCCGGTAACTCATTTAATAACTCGGCAGTTTTAGAAGAAGGTAGTTCTTTTACAATATCTTTTTGCTGCGCAATATCGAGGATTTTAAAAACACTTACAGCCCTGTGAATAGACATATTCGCGATAATCCGGGCCTCGTATTCAGGGAATTCATTGATTAAATTAGCTACATCACTAATATTCTGATCATCAAGAAACTCCCGAATTTCCAGCGTATTTTCCTTACTGATAAGTTGCTCAAACTGCTCAATTAAATCCGGTTGTTCTAATTCCAGCGACATGGCATTAATTTGGGATTGCTAAGGTAAAAATTATGAATTAAGAATTGAAAATTAAGATTTTTACCCTTTTAAAGCTGTAGCATCCTAATAGAACAACAATTCAATATTCATAATTCTTAACTTTTAATTCATATTACTACCAATATTGATCTCCTGTTAGTCCTGTCTCTTATACACATCTGACGCTGCCGACGATCTACTCTGTGTAGATCTCGGTGGTCGCCGTATCATTAAAAAAAAAA
>CABHOW010000079.1 GCA_902168225.1 uncultured Flavihumibacter sp.
GACGGCATACGAGATAGGAGTCCGTCTCGTGGGCTCGGAGATGTGTATAAGAGACAGAAAGGATAGTTAGTAGAATTGATATAAGTGATGAAGAGAAAATGTAAACATTATGAGTCTCAAACAGACCAAGTGGGTGGGAGGAAGAGAGAGAATCATAATGGGCGTCTGGTTCTGGACTTGTGGTTCTTGCGTCAAGATGAGAGTAGAAATGAAGTTGGTATACATATTGAAATAGGCTAATAAATGATTTAGTTAAGGTACAAAGGAAGGGAGTTAGGATTCTGAGACTAATAATCGTATGCGATACAAAGTTTGTGGTTATTAGTGCTTTTGCGTCCCAAGTTCATGTAGAAGAAGCTCTTGGTGCCCCAAACAGAAAAACCTATTTACTGGTGAAGATCTTAATGGACGTGAGAGCTAGGAAAATGTAGAATCAAAGACAAAAAATGAATAGTACAAGGGCACTAAGGTGAAGGCAAAAGAAGTCGCTCAACAAGCCAAGTCAAAGGTATATCAAGAGGTATACGAAAATCAAGACACTGAGGGAGGGTGAAAAGGAAGTTTATAAGATAGCTAAAAGAAGACAAGTGTTTATAAGATACTCCATGAAAAATCTAATGCATTACATGAACTAAAATTGGAATGCCAGCTTTTCATTCTACATCCTATTCTTTATCTCCTTTTGAGTGAGTTGCAGATGAAAGTTACTGCCAAAGTGACGTAGAGAAAGAATCATACATGAGACATACCTCAATACATATGACTGATGTGGCCTGGGCACCAATATTTACAACACATGCTGTTGATAACCCATTCCCAAAGACAGTAGCAAGAGCTTCCTGAAATATCAATTTAGATACTTACTTGCCAAAGACCTTTAATTTATCAATCAGACATAGAACCAAAAAGCTGACATCAGAAAGAAGTAACCTGGCCCATGATAAAGCCACAACCATATGTGGCATACACAAGGAATAATGCCGAAAGAGTTGTTTATTGATCTACTACTAGATATAAGCAAATGATTCATCACTAAATGACAACAGAAAAGGCTGCATGTCAAACATTAGTTTTAAATTAATCAGACCATGCGTGACCACTTGACCAAACAAAAAAGCACTTAAAATCTTTATTTTGATGGGGATTACAGCATCTTTCTTTGCTTGTAATAGCCCGGAGAGAGCTGCCAATATCATTTCTGAAAAAGCAAAAGAGCAGACAAAAAAATTGTCATTAGGTAAGGTTATATCGGTATCAGATTGTATAAAGGATGTTGAAGACATAGTTCTGGAGCCCGGCTTTTCTGAGCATGTAGCAGAAAAAACAGAGCTTATCTCCAGTTGGTAATTCCCCCTCGCGATAGTGCACTTAATCCCGGCCGACTGGTCGGGATTTTTTGTTTCCTACCCATCCCACTCCGAATTCCTTAATTTTGCAAACTTAAAGCAATTAAGAACGGATAGATATCATGGAATTAAGTAAAAATTTCCCGCATCAAGAAGCAGCAAAAAAATGGTACCCCTATTGGATTCAAAAAAAATATTTTTCCTCCCTACCCGATGAACGAGAACCTTATACAGTAGTTATTCCGCCGCCAAATGTTACCGGTGTTTTGCACATGGGGCATTGCTTAAATAACACTATTCAAGATATTCTTATTCGCCGGGCCCGTATGCAAGGAAAAAATGCTTGCTGGGTGCCGGGTACCGATCATGCTTCCATTGCTACAGAAGCCAAAGTAGTAGCTATGCTTCGCGAAAAAGGGATTGCTAAATCTTCTTTGAGCAGAGATGAATTTTTAGGTTATGCCTGGGAATGGAAGAACAAATATGGCGGCATCATTCTTGAACAGCTCCGTGAAATGGGCTGTAGTCTCGATTGGAATCGTACTTCATTCACCATGGACCCACATTATTACGATTCGGTAATCAATGTGTTTATAGATTTATATAAAAAGGGACATATATATCGCGGTAAAAGGATGATCAACTGGGATGTTAAAGCTAAAACAGCCCTTAGTGATGAAGAGGTAATATATAAAGAGGTACATAGTAAGTTATACTATATAAAATATGCCTTAGAAAATAGTGATGAGTTTATTACCATCGCCACGGTTCGTCCGGAAACAATTGTTGGCGATACGGCCATTTGTGTTAATCCAAACGATGATCGCTATAAACATCTTCATGGTAAATATGCATTTGTTCCCCTAATCAACAGACGCATACCCATCATCACCGATGATTATATTACCATGGATTTTGGTACCGGTGCTTTGAAAGTAACGCCCGCACATGATATCAACGACTATCAAATCGGACAAAAATATAATTTAGAAGTAATCGAAACCCTTAATGAAGATGGTACCATGAGCGAGGCTGCACAGCTTTATGTAGGAGAAGATCGCTTTGAAGTACGTAAAAAAATTGTAGTTGATCTAGAGAAGGCTGGCTTATTGGCTAAAACGGAAGAATATACGAATCAGGTTGGATTTAGCGAGAGAACAGATGTAGTTGTTGAGCCCCGTTTAAGTTTACAATGGTGGGTAAGTATGAAAGCTATTGCCGAGCCTGCCTTAAAAGCAGTGATGGATGAAGAAATTAATTTCCATCCGGCTAAATTCAAAAATCTCTACCGCCATTGGATGGAGAATATTAAAGATTGGTGTATAAGCCGACAATTATGGTGGGGGCATCGCATACCTGCGTGGTACACCACCGATGGAGACTTTGCAGTGGCTAAAACACCGGAAGAAGCTTTGAAGGCATTACAATTAAAAAATCCTTCGCTTACGATCAATGATATTAAACAAGATGAAGACTGTTTAGATACTTGGTTCTCTTCCTGGTTATGGCCTTTTGAAGTATTCAAAGGATTATCTGAGCCAAATAATAAAGAAGTAAATTATTATTATCCAACCAGTACGCTGGTAACGGCACCGGAGATCATATTCTTTTGGGTGGCACGTATGATCATGGCCGGCTATGAGTACAAACAACTCAAACCTTTCAAAGATGTATACTTTACAGGGATCGTAAGGGATAAATTAGGAAGAAAAATGAGTAAGAGTTTAGGGAACTCTCCCGACTTACTCGGCTTAATAGATCAATACGGAGCAGATGCGGTTCGCTTTGGGATTATGATTGCCTCTCCGGCAGGTAATGATATTTTATTTGATGAATCGGCCTTAGAGCAAGGTAGAAATTTCAATAATAAATTATGGAATGCGCTTAAACTGGTAAAGAGTTGGGAGCAAAGAAAAGATCATACGATAGCTTCCTCACAAAATGATTTTGCAGGCAATTGGTTTCATCATCGTTTGCGTGAAGCGGCAGCCGAAATAGATACCTTACTTAACCAATTCAAGCTAAGTGAGGCATTGAAAGTACTATACTCATTGATTTGGGATGATTTCTGCAGCTGGTATTTGGAATGGGTAAAACCCGGTTTCGAGCAACCCATAGATGCAACAGTGTATAAGCAAACCGTTTATTATTTTGAGCAACTCCTGCAATTATTGCATCCCTTCATGCCTTTTATTACAGAAGAAATCTATCATCAATTACAACCACAAACAGATGATCTATGTGTGAAGCAATTTGCCGATTTAGGCAGTGCCGATCCATCTGTTTTGGAAGCCGCTGAATTATTAAAGAAGGTGATCACAGCTTTAAGAGATAGTAGAAATAAAAACCAAATAAAACCCAAAGAAACGATTCAACTGTCGATTCAAACCAATAATATCGATCGCTACAGCCCTATCGAAACTATTTTGAAAAAGCAAGTGAACGCATCTGATATTGTTTATACACAGGAAGCTGTTACGAATACGATCGTAGTAGCTGTAGAGACAGATAAGTTTTATATTGCTGCTGAAAAAGAGCTGGATGCATCGGCCATGCGCGCCGAGTTGGAGAAAGATCTTCAGTATCAACAAAATTTTTTACAATCGGTAATAAAGAAATTATCGAATGAAAAGTTTGTTCAAAATGCAAAACCGGAAGTGATTGCATTGGAACGTAAAAAACAAGCCGACGCAGAAGCCAGAATACAAGTGATTGAGGAAGGACTAAAAAGTTTATGAATACAGACAATAGACATTAGTCAATAGTCAATAGGAGAACATTTCCTTCCCGATGACTATCGACTACTGACCAATGACCATTGACTACTGACCATTAACTAAATATGATACGAATCGCATCCTTAGCCGACATCCCAACCATCCGCAGCATTGCGGAGCGAACATGGCCGAGTACCTATGGAGGTATTATATCGCAAGGGCAGATCGATTATATGCTCGATCTGATGTATAGTGATGCGTCGCTCACGAAACAAATGAATGCCCATCATCAGTTTTATATTTTTGAATTTGAAGAAAGCCCTATTGGCTTTGCTTCTGTTTCAAAAGAGGAAGAAGGTATTTTTAAGTTGAATAAACTCTATGTTTTACCTAACATCCAAAAAACGGGTGCAGGTAAGGCTTTACTGGCAGCCGTAAAAAACTATGCGAAAGCCAATGGTGGCAAGCAATTGATATTGCAGGTAAACAAACATAATAATGCCAGAGCATTCTATGAACATATGGGCTTTAGTGTACAAAAAGAAATGGTTTTTGAATTAGACCACGGTTATGTGATGGATGATTATGTGATGGAAATTGCATTATAAGGATTCATCTTTTTTTCAAAATATATTACCCAAAAGATATATATTTCATGCGCCATATTCTGTTACCTGTTTTACTAACGCTGAATATCTTTTCTTACGCGCAAGTTCCATTGCAAATTAAAAAGGTAGCCAGTGGCATATATGTTTTTACCACCTATGGGGCCTATAAAGGCGAAAAAGTTCCGGCCAACGGATTATATGCAGTAACACCAAAAGGTGTGATATTAATTGATTGCCCTTGGGATACCACTCAATTTCAACCCTTATTAGATAGTATTCGGGTAAAACACGATAAGCGAGTAGTGGCATGTATTGCCACTCATTCACATGCCGACAGAACAGCCGGGTTAACCTACTATCGTGCTAAAGGAATAAGAACGTATACCACTAAAAAAACGGATTCCATTTGCAAAGCCACCAATGCCCCGCGCGCGCAATACCTTGTTCAGGAAGACACAAGCTTTAATATCGGCGGAATAAAGATGCGTGTATATTTTGCGGGAGAAGGACATACACCTGATAATATTGTGGTATGGTTTCCACAAACAAAAGTTTTATATGGCGGTTGTTTAATTAAAAGTACCGAAGCAACAAGCATCGGTAATATAGCCGATGCTAATTTAAAAGCTTACCCTGTTACATTGAAAAAACTACAAAAAGAATTTCCAAATCCACGCTATATCATACCCGGACATCAAGGTTGGGAAAATAAGAAAAGTATTGAGCATACTTTGGAATTATTAAAAAAACTAAACACCCCCTAAACCCTATACCTTTCACCCTTCACCTTCCACCTCCCACCTATCCCCTACACCAACACATGCGTTTGCTTGATCACACCCATTACAAATACAGATTGTACATGACCAAGATTTTCAGCCTGACTTAATTTATTTACATGAAAGCTGTAATAATCGTCCATATTCTCTGCAACTACTTTTAGCATAAAGTCGAATTCCCCGGAAATATTATAGCATTCAATCACTTCACTAAATTCATGCATCCGTTTGATAAACTTAGCGCCGGCAGTTTTGTCGTGCTGTTTTAAGGATACATAGCAAATAACCATCAACCCTTTTTTCACTTTAGCAGGATCTACTAACGTAGCATATTGCTTAATAACCCCATTCTCTTCCATTCTTTTTATGCGTTCATGAACAGGTGTAGTACTCAAATGAACCTGATCTGAGATTTCTTTTACCGTAATGCGCGCATTCTGCTGCAAGAGTCTTAAAATATGTAAGTCTTTAGTATCGAGTGCCTGAACCGTAGTGGATTCGGCTTTAGGAGTAGGTTTTGGCATAGAAAAAACATATTTATTCCTTAAAATTAAGTAAATAATGTATATTTATTCTATTTTTTGAAATAATTATACTTATTTATTCTTTATAAATAGCTTTGTACTTCATAAAAAACCTATATGAGTACATTAACCACATCTATTGATTTCAGTCTTAAATACAAAGTGGCTGATATTAGCTTAGCCGATTGGGGCCGTAAAGAAATCCGTTTAGCAGAAGCTGAAATGCCGGGATTAATGGCATTACGCGCAGAATATGGTGCATCACAACCATTAAAAGGAGCAAGAATTGCAGGTTGTTTACACATGACCATTCAAACTGCTGTTTTAATTGAAACCTTGGTTGCTTTAGGTGCTGAAGTAAAGTGGAGTTCTTGTAATATTTTCTCTACGCAAGATCAAGCTGCTGCTGCTATAGCTGCTGCCGGCATTGGTGTTTTTGCATGGAAGGGACAAACATTGGAAGAGGCAGATTGGTGTATTGAACAAACCTTATTCTTTGGCGGTGCTGATCGTCCGTTAAATATGATTTTAGATGATGGTGGCGATTTAACGAATATAGTTTTTGATAAATATCCTGAGTTGGTTCAACATATTAAAGGTTTATCTGAAGAAACCACAACAGGTGTTCACCGTTTATACGAGCGTATGGCAAAAGGTACTTTACCTATTCCGGCGATCAATGTAAATGACTCTGTTACCAAATCTAAATTCGATAATAAATATGGTTGTCAAGAATCATTGGTAGATGCGATCCGCAGAGCTACTGATGTGATGATGGCAGGTAAAGTAGCGGTTGTTGGTGGTTATGGTGATGTGGGTAAAGGTTCTGCCATGAGTTTACGTGGTGCAGGTTGTAGAGTAATTGTTACTGAAATTGATCCTATTTGTGCATTACAGGCCGCAATGGACGGATTTGAAGTAAAACGTATGATCGACGCAGTAAAAGAAGCTGATATTATTGTAACAGCTTCCGGTTGTAGAGATTTAATTACGGAGAAACATTTCCGTACAATGAAAGATAAAGCCATTGTTTGTAATATCGGGCACTTTGATATTGAAATCGATATGGCTTGGATGAATACCAACTACGGTCATACCAAGGATACTATCAAACCTCAGGTTGATTTATATAATGTAGACGGAAAAGATATTATCATTTTAGCCGAAGGCCGTTTGGTAAACTTAGGTTGCGCTACCGGTCACCCTTCTTTTGTGATGAGTAATTCATTCTCTAACCAAACTTTGGCACAGATTGAATTATGGACAAACCACAAGAATTACGAGAACAAAGTATATGTGTTACCAAAGCACTTGGATGAGAAAGTAGCACGTTTACATTTGGCTAAAGTAGGTGCTCAATTAGATGAGTTAACCAGCGAACAAGCGGCTTATTTGGGTATACCTCAATTCGGTCCGTTTAAGAGTGAGATGTATAGATACTAGGTGATAGGCTATGGACGATAGACGGTAGTGGGTAGTGTATAGTGATTAGTGTATAGTGTATAATAAATTAAAAGGTGGAATGTCAGTCTGAGCTTGTCGAAGACTACGTTCCACCTTTTTGTATTGACTAATATCCTTAACCCACCCCTTAATCCCCTCCAAGGAGGGGAACTTTTACTTTTTTTCCTTCTGTCAATTTACCCTGACTATTGACTGAATTAATCGTAGCTTGTATTTCTAAATTGCGATTATGAAAAAACAACTATTCTTTTTATCACTGCTGCTCGCTTCGCTCGCAGCCAATGCCCAATTTAACGAAACCGTAAAAACACAACTTGTTAAAGATTGGGAAAGAGCTAAAGCCTATACCAAAGAATACCTCGATGCCATGCCGAAAGACCAATATGGCTTTAAAGCACAAGACAGTATCCGCTCTTTCGCACAACAAATGATTCACCTGGCACAAGGTAATGCCGCTCTTATTGCTTCTGCAACCGGAAAAGACAGACCAAGCTGGGGCTTACGACCACTAGAAAGAACACCTTCTGCCCTATCCGCCGATTCTGTAAATTATTTTACACTTGCCAGTTACGATTTCGCTATCGAATCCATCAAAGGTTTTGATGCCAATAAGCTGGAAGAGAAAATAAAGAGAGGTAATTCAGAAGAAACCAGATATGCCTATCTATTAAAAGCATTTGAACACCAAACACATCATCGCGGACAAACCACTATCTACATCCGCCTTCGTGGTATTAAGCCTCCTAATGAGCGTTTATTCTAATCACCAATAATGAACTTACAAGTAGCATCACTTGAAAAAAATAGCATCCGACTTGTTCTCTCCAATAAGGAGGGAACAATGTTGGCATGCCGCAAAGAAACACTACTATATTTTATAGTTTAATGTTGAACATGTTTAACCTCCAACCAACCCATTTACACAATGAATGGGTTATACTCAAGCCATTAGAATCTGATGATTTCGAAACTTTATTTGCTATAGCTTCTGATCCTTTAATATGGGAGCAGCATCCCAGTAAAACACGTTATCAGCGCGAGGTATTTCAAGTATTTTTTGAAGGAGCTATGGAATCAGGTGGCGCTTTTATGATGCTCGATGCTAAAACAAATGAGCCCATCGGAAGCTCTCGATTCTACACCTATAATGAAGCCGAAAGCAGTATCGAAATCGGTTATACTTTTTATGCGCGCCGTTGCTGGGGACTTCCCTACAACCGTTCCGCCAAACAACTCATGATCAATCATGCTTTCGATTATGTAGATACAGTAATTTTTAATATCGGTGCGAATAATATCCGATCACAAAAAGCCATTGAAAAAATTGGAGCTATCAAAATCGGCGAAAAAGAGGTTGCTTATTACGGAGAAATTGATAACTTGAACTATATCTATGCCATCACAAAAAATAATTGGAAAGGATTATGAGTATACCTGCACCCATAGAAAAATTATTGGCCGAATTAGCTTCGCTTATTCCGCAAGCCGAGAAAATAAATACTAATGTTTCTGCTGCTTCTGTTTCCTGGCACTTATCACATTCCTTAAAAGTGATGGCATCCACAGGTACCATTATTCAAAAAACAGATCCTGCAGATTATAAACCGATATGGAATATCAAAAAATTTATTGGACTACAACTCAAATATTTCCCGCGAGGAAAAGCCAAAGCACCTAAATATGTAGTACCCGAAAAAGAATACACGGAGGATGAACTCCGTGCACTCATTGAAGATGTTAAACAGATATGGGAAAAAGTGACTCCTCTACCTAAAAATGCTTTTATTAAACACCCTCATTTCGGCCCAATTAATAAATCCAAAACCATTCGATTTGTAGGAATTCATACGCATCATCATATTAAGATTATTAGGGACATACTAGACCGGAGACGGTAGAGGGTGTTTGTAATAGTTCTACTATCATAATTCTTAATTCAGAATTCTTAATTCTTAATTCTTAATTTTATTGCCCTTGTCCCAATGAAAACCCTTGCTTTCCATCAAAGCTGTACAGGTTTTCCGTTTTCACCACATCAATTCCTTTTGATTCCGCATTACCCAATAATTGAATAATGGTTTGCTTGTTTATCTGCGTGCCTTGTGATGGCTTAAAGCGGCAGCGCCAATGATCGGTACAAAATGTTTCTTCAAATCCATCGGGCCATACTTTAATACCTCTATTAGTGATCATGCTTAGGGATACGCCTTCCGTATTTATCTGCTCTACTAAAGCCGCTAATTCGTTAGGGTTAGTACCCGGCCAATGCACAAACAGATCAACCCCTTGTAACTCTTTCACTGCCGGAGCTTTACGAACATATTTTGGTAACACAAATGGCTTATCGGTAGCATAGTTCACCGGCTTAAATACTTGTGGTGTTTTACCTAAATGGGCAATAACGGCATCTGCAAATTCTTTGGTGCCTACTTTTTGTTTGCTTACTCCATCTTTATAAATATCGTATGTATGAATACCTGCTTCAATCGTTGCCAACCATGCATTCTGCACACGCTCTGCAACCACTGTTTGTCCGATATGATTCAACATCATGATCGCACCTTGTAATAAACCTGAGGGGTTTGCCATGTTTTGTCCGGCTCTTCTGGGTGCTGATCCATGGATAGCTTCGAACATGGCACAAGTTTCGCCGATATTGGCAGAACCTGCTAAACCAACAGAACCGGCTATTTGCGCCGCTACATCCGACAATACATCTCCATATAAATTTGGCATAACGATCACATCAAAAACCTCAGGTGTGTCCGCCATTTTAGCGGCACCGATATCAATGATCCAATGCTCGTTTTCAATATCAGGATATTCCGTAGCTATTTCATCAAATACCTGATGAAACAAACCATCTGTTTGCTTCATGATATTGTCTTTGGTAAAACAGGTTACTTTTTTCCGACCATATTGTTTGGCATATTCAAATGCATAACGAACAATTTTTTCACAACCGGGTCTGCTAATCAATTTCAAACATTGTACTACCTCATCGGTTTGTTGGTGCTCTATACCGGCATATAAATCTTCTTCATTCTCCCGTACGATCACTACATCCATGATTGGGTGTTTGGTAGCCACAAAGGGATGCAAGCTAACGCATGGACGAATATTGGCATATAAACCTAAAAACTTACGGGTAGTTACATTCAAACTCTTATAGCCCCCGCCTTGAGGTGTGGTGATGGGTGCTTTTAAAAATATTTTATTCCTGCGAATAATATCCCAACTTTCCTTGGCAATACCGGCTGTATTACCGGCTAAATATACTTTCTCACCCACTTCAATCTCTTCTGTTTCAATAGCGGCACCTGCTGCCATAATAATTCGTAGGGTGGCATCCATAATTTCCGGGCCGATCCCATCTCCTTTAGCAATCGTGATTTTCTGCATTTTTTGTTGTTTATACGCAAAAGTGCAATGAAATTTTAATTAATTTTATTTTATAATTTTAATAGAATACATAAAAATAATTTATGAAT
>CABHOW010000080.1 GCA_902168225.1 uncultured Flavihumibacter sp.
GGAGTATCTGGCAAAAACCCCACCGGGAATTTTAGAGATGTTGGGCATCAAAGGAATCGGTCCAAAAAAAATAGCAACTATTTGGAAAGAATTAGAGATAGAGTCTATTGGTGAATTACTATATGCCTGTGAAGAAAACAGGCTCACACTTTACAAAGGTTTTGGAGAGAAAACACAGCAGAACATCAAAGAGGCAATTCAATTTTATTTGGGCACCCTAGGTAGGTATCTCTATCAACAGGTGGAAGACTATACCATAGCGATCGATAAAAAACTAAAATCGGTATTCGGAACAGATGCAGTTATTATAACCGGTGAATTTAGAAGGCAGATGGAAATAATTAATCAACTCGAATGGGTATTTACAGGCTCAGTTGCTCAGTTAATTACTTTTTTAGAAGAATCCGGCTTTGTAAAAACAGCGCATGTTGATAATAAAATTAGCTTTAAAGGCGCTGAAAATGTGCTTCTGGTATTCTATCCAACAACAAAAGCAACATCGATTGCACGTTTATTCGAAACAAGTTGCGGAGAAGCATTTATGGAAGAATGGACACGAAGATTTTCTTGGCAAAGCGATGCCGCCTTTGCGTTCGAAGAAGAAATATTCAATAGCGTAAATATTTGTCCACTCCCACCCTATCAAAGAGAAACAGCGGCAATTATTGCAGCTGCTGAAAAAAATGAATTACCCTCTGTTATTCAAGCCGAAGATATTCAAGGAATCATACATAGCCATAGCCAGTGGAGCGATGGTAGTAATAGTTTAGAGGAAATGGCAAAAGCCGCCATTACCATGGGTTTGGAGTATCTGGTTATCAGTGACCACTCTAAATCTGCATTTTATGCTAATGGATTAACGGAAGAGCGTATTTACGCTCAACATCAGCAAATTGATGAAATCAATACATCAATAGCCCCTTTTAAAATTTTTAAAAGTATTGAAAGCGATATTTTGAATGATGGTAGTTTAGATTATGCCGATGATATACTTAAAAGCTTCGATGTAGTGATTGCTTCTATTCATTCCAATTTAAAAATGAATGAGGAAAAAGCAATGATGCGACTTATAAGGGCTATTGAAAATCCATATACAGCCATATTAGGACACATGACCGGCCGCTTGTTACTGAGCAGAAACGGATATCCTGTAGATCATCAAAAAATTATAGATGCATGTGCTGCTAACGACGTAGTAATTGAATTAAATGCACATCCTAGAAGGTTAGATCTGGATTGGCGTTGGATCGAAGCTGCTTTAAAAAAGAATGTACTCATTTCAATAGACCCTGATGCGCATGATATTGATGGATATAATGATTGTAAATACGGCGTACTGGTAGCACAAAAGGCAGGACTAAGCAAATCTCAAAACCTGAGTAGTTTCTCATTAGCTGCATTTGAAAAATTTGTAGCAAAACAAAAATCGAAGAGACGCTAAAACGCGAAAACGCAAAGTTGTTTGCTATCATTTAGTTAGCGGCAGTAGAATGGTGAATATGGTTCCCTTACCCTGAATAGAACGGAAACTAATGGTACCCTCTGCCTTTTCTACAATTCCTTTACATATAGCCAAACCTAATCCTGTACCGGAATTTTTAGTAGTAAAATTCGGACTAAAAATATGGGGTACTACCTGCTCGGGTATACCGCCGGATTGATCTTCAATAACAATCTTTATTTTGTTGTTTTCTACACTCGTATGAATATCAATGAAAGCGCTGTGACCTTTTTCTTCAGCAGCCTCAATTCCATTTTGGATAAGATTCGTAAATAAGCGATTCATTTGAATTTTATCTGCCATCACTATGGTTGCTTCTCTCTCTACGTTTACCACATTAAAGATTACCCTTTCTGAGCTTGCAAATAAAGCAACAACCGCATCTATAGTATCTTGTATATTAAAGGGTTCCATTTTCGCATTCCCAATATTGGCAAACTGTGAAAAGTCGTTTGCAATTTTTGCGAGTTGATCTATTTGCTCAATAAGTGTTCCCGCCATTTTTTCAGAAAGCTCTTTCACATTACCGGTATCATTTGCAATTGCTTTTTGTAAGTACTGTAAACTTAGCTTCATAGGAGTAAGCGGATTTTTAATTTCATGGGCCACCTGTCTGGCCATTTCTCGCCATGCCCCTTCTCTTTCACTTTTGGCCAAAGACTGCATGCTTGCTTCTAACTTACGAACCATACTATTATATTCTGTTACCAATATCCCAATCTCGTCGTTTCTAGCCCATACAATTTCTTCGTTTTTTTGTCCGGGTACCATTTTTTGCATGGTTTCCCCAATAATTTGCAGCGATTGAATGATTCTACTCGTAAGAAAAAAAGCAATAGCACCCGCTAATAAGAAAATAAAAGCATTGAGATTGATGAGCGTTGCCAAAAAACCGGAGATTTCTTGATTAAGCTCTAATTCGGAATTGAGATAAGGAATATTTAAATAGGCGTATCGATTATTTTTCTGGTCGGTTAATGGCACGTAAACACTGAGATATTGAAAGGTCCCTATTTTTTCTGATTGAAGAAACCGGATCTTATTTTTTTGTTTTAGTTCGAAATAAGCATTGGGTTCCATCTTAGGGCTTAACAAATGTTTATTATAAATATAAGGTTGTGTAGAAGCTAATAAATCTCCTGCAGCATTATAATAATTAATATCCACATTATGCTGATCGGAAATATCAGAAATTATTTTCTCGATCTCATATTGTACTCCAGGATTATCCGGCAAATCGTCAAAAGCAATTAAACTGTTTACTTTAGCATTCAGTTCATTGGCCATTACCTGAATTGATTTTGATAGTCTTTCCTCATTACTGGTATTAAATCGATATATAAAAAATGAAATCGTAGCCACCCCGATTACTACAAAAGAGAATACACTTAAAAAAATGATAGTAGCTTGAATTTGAGCGCGGATATTTAATTTAAATATTTGTTGAATGCCTTCCCACCGTAAGCGTGCATTTACGATTACACCTACGATATGAAAAAGAAAAATGATTATTAAGAAAGAGCAAAATAAATAGGCAAACAAAGTCACGGATTCTAAAAGCCATGTATTTCTTTTTACAACTACTACCTTCCTGTTACCACCGGAATTATACCAAAGCTCAGAATAATCACCTACTTGTTTGAAAGTAAATTCAAAATTGGGGGTATTATTATCCGTTAGTACAGTAGGAAAATCATAGTTATTAAAATGATTTATTATTTTTTTATTGGCGTATACAGCATATGCATAATTGGTATTCAAATCT
>CABHOW010000081.1 GCA_902168225.1 uncultured Flavihumibacter sp.
TTATGAAAAGAATTAAAATGATGTTGCTGTCTTTGGCACTTTTTGCAGTTGTAGGCGGCGCTTTAGCTTTTAAAGCAAAATTTAGAACAGACTATTGTACAGCCCCATTGCAAGCAAACGGAACTTGTGGTATTGCTTGTCCAGCCCTGACTGCTTCTACCACAATCGGGGCTCAACAACAACCATTTATTTGTACAACAACACCAAATCCCCAATTTGATTGTAGTGACGGAGTACATATTTTAGATTGTTTCACTTCGACTCAGCTTACAACAAATAATTAAGCTAAATCTGGATTATTTTTAACGACCTCCTTTTAGATTTAAACATCAAAACGGATAGTTGTTAAAATTCCTTTCAAATGAGGCCGCCTCAACACAATTGGCGGCCTTTTTTTTTAATTTTCAGGTTACTTAATACGCTCACCCAGAAGGATTTTGATTCTGTTTCGGCCACCCACATACCTATTTGTTTGCATTAATAGAAGCACATATAGGACAATTATTTGCGCAGCTATCAGTAGAGTCCAATTCATATCTGCTCTCTACTTCTTTATATTTATAGGGTATTCCCATACACATCCATCTTGGTGCTGGTGCTTTTTTTAAATAATGATCGAAAAACTGAGTATAACGAATCGTAAAATCTTTCACATCTTTAAATCTCCGTAGTACGTGTCCACCATCATCATATTGCAACCACCAGGCCTTCTTTTCTAATCTCCAAAGAGAAGTAAACATTTCCACAGCCTGGCTAACTGGAACGCCGTCTCGTTTACAATGATATATAAGCACCGGGCTACTGACATTATCAGCATGAAGAACTGAGGTTTGATCAATCCATGAATCTTTATTCTCCCATAGATTACCTAAGCCAGTGCCGACAGAAGACTTTTCAGCCCATTCTAGCGGGCTTTCCTTGCTAACACTTGGATCAAATGACAATGCATTACTGATAATATCAGTTGCACCAGAACCAATACACATAGCTGAAAAACGATGCGAGTGAGTAAGAAGATAATATCCAAACCTTCCTGAATTACTATGGCCAACAGCTCCAATATGGCTGCTATCTACATATGTTAAGCTACCCAAATACTTTGCAGCACCATCAAGAGTATTAACCGTGCTTGGCCCCCATTGCCCTTGAGTAAAATAAATATCCGGAATAAAGATTAAATAACCATGACTTACCATCCAAGCAGGTTCTTCTGAAATCAACGGCGCCGTAATATAACTCGGAGTGGGATATTGGTATAACCTATCCGATAGCTGTGCATAAAAAGCAATGATAACTGGATACTTCCTGGTTGAATCAAAATTTTCCGGTTTATATAATACTCCTTGACTCATCGTGCCATCCAACTGTTCAAAAGAAACTAATTCTGCAGTAAGCCAGTTGTATCTCTTTTGAGGTTGAAGATTAGTTAGTCTTTTAAAATTTTTAAAATCGGTGGTAAGAAAATAATTTGGCGCGTCAGTTGACGTTTGCCTTTGTAGGATCCATAAGTTTGCTTTATTTGCTTTTAATGGGGACATAGCAGATACTGGTGATGCTGCTCCACTGCCATGAAACAAAAATGGTCCCATATATAATAATTCAGGATCCTTTTTTATGCCCAACTTTTTACTGTAAAAACCGTTGTACTTGCTCTCACGATTAAAACCTTCCAGTAACAAAGTCTCACTTGCTTTCACTATAGGCGCATTCGGCAGACGTCGGCTACCATTTGCAAGAGTAAAAACAGTATTATGTAGAAAACCAAAACCGTTCGTTAAATTGAACGCTGGTTTAACTCCGGCTAAATCCAGTTGCCAAATATCATTGTTATCATAAACCAATAGGCTTTGATCTCCGATTATCCATGCTGCAATCCCAGCCCGCCAGGTAGACTTTTCTTTGGTTCGTAAAAATGGATCAACACTGACTAACTGGTTGTCAGGAAGCCCTGTAGATATATCTGTTATTTTTCCCGTGGTTAGGTTATAGCTAAAGTAGTGACAATAATGCTGCGGATCAAAATAAACGAGGTACTGCCCGCCTAGAGAAAACCAGATCGAATTTGAGTATTTGCCAACCTTCGTAGGCAACAATTTTCGGCTACCATCTCTCAAGGATACAAGCCAATTGGCACCTGTATTGTATCCTTGCTCCCAAAAACGACCGCCATAAATGTCCTTTTGAGCTTTTTGAACAATAGCAAAATCTCCCTGTATTTTTATAACCTTCTCGTATTGGTTTTCCAAACATATTGCCTTATTAGTTTCCAGATGTAAAATGGCAGTATATGCACTTAGCTGCTTCAGCAAATTAGGCTGGTCAGACTGCAAAATTGAATCCTTATAGCTCCAGACATCTACCTTTACTGCATCGTGGATTGGTTGTAATACTTCCTTGTGTGGCAACAAGGAGAACTGTATATAATTGCCATTGTCACTAAACAACGCATCTTCTCCAATAAGTAACCCTTTATCAATACCTTCAGTTAGATCATTTACTTTTAATACCGCACTGTCCATTCCTTCCTTCCAGTACCAAATGGAATTTTGCTTATTCTGCGATAAATTAATTACCACCTGCTTTCCTGATTTATTCAGGCTATATTTATTGATATTGATAGCCGAATCTTTCGAAGACCAGATGGTGCGTACGGAAAAATCTCGGAAATTGATATACTCTATGCGAGTTTCTTTTTGATTATCGACAATAATTGGTATGGTTTGTTTTTTAACCAGGGCTTGCCCTTTTTCGTCAAACAAATAGCTGTCAAAAAGAAATGATTTGTCTTTGCCTGTATTTAAATTATACACCCCTAACTCCTTTCGTGAGGTCGTGTGATCATCAGAGGATTCATAGTAAAACCATTGTCCCGACTTATCAAAATTGAATGTTTTTACATCAATGAACTTCCTTTCTGCTTTTGTGATAAAGTTTTGGAGGTGAATAGTAGTAACACCCAAATGATTTATAGCAATAGCTACCCATTCACCATTAGCAGACATCTTGTAAGATGCCACGTCATTAACAGAATCTGCTTTCCCTCCGCCTAAGGGTAATAAATAAAATGTTTTGCCACGTAGAAATATATACTGTCTGTTATCAGCAGAAAAAAAGCCAGGTTCAACTTTAGCGAAAGATTGCCGCCATGAACTTGTCGTGGACTGTAAAACAAGGCTATCCAGATTTGTATAACCCCATCTGTCTCCTCTGTCAATAGTATATGCAAAGTACTTTCCATTTGGGCTAATGGATAGCCCATTGGAATTGGGGTCTCCAAGACTTAACCAGTTATCCAGGGCATTAAAATCAATCACAGGCTTATCCGCATTTGAAGTTTTATAATGCGTATGGCTCCATACGTATTTATCAAGGTTCCACCTTTCCTGTTCTGAAAGATTTGTAGTAGGGGATTTAGACGGTACACTGTTTTGGCAAAAAGCAGATGGCAGCAGGAGCAGCATAGCCAGGTTCAAAAAAATCATTCTCATTTTACGTTATAGTTTTAGGTTATTCCCAAATCACTATAACAACACCAAAGTTTTATGAAAACTGAGGTGAGGATCTTTTGGCAAAGAAAGCGCCGATAGTACAAGAAAATCACCCCTTGAAAGAGGTGATCAAGTTAAAGAAATTAACCAATATAACTGTGTTTTTTTTGCTGCTTTTTTTAGCTATGAAAAAAGCTAAATGAAACGGCTATTTTATTTCCATTCCGCTGCAAATCATTTCCAAACCGCTGCATTTACTGTCGTAAATTGAATATAGAAAACAATAGTAAACTACACGCTTCCGGTAACCCTTTATCGATTCGTATTCATCTAGATTTATTTAATCCTGCTTCGCTTTTAATTAGAAG